>NZ_JBHXQY010000073.1:0-33112 GCF_042716955.1 Nocardiopsis sp. NPDC058631
CGGGTCGCGCCGAAGCGCGACCCGGGCCGTTCCGGTGCCGTGGTCCGGGTCGTTCCCGGAGCGGTGGGGTCAGACCTCGACCAGGACGGGGATGATCATGGGACGACGCCGGTAGGTGTCGTTGACCCAGCGGCCCGTGTTGCGGCGGATGAGCTGCCGCAGCTGGTGCGGGTCGTTGACCCCGTCCCGCGCCGCCTTGTCCAGGGAGTCCTGGATCTTGTCGATGACGTCGTCGAAGGCGGCGGCGCCGATCCCCGCGCCCCGGGTGTGGATCTCGGGCTCCCCGAGGATCTTGCCGGTGCCGGAGTCCACCGCGACGACGACGGAGATGAACCCCTCCTCGCCGAGGATGCGGCGGTCCTTGAGCGAGGCGTCGGTGACGTCGCCGACCGAGGCGCCGTCCACGTACACGTATCCGGCCTGGACCGCGCCCACGATCTTGGCCCGCTGCTTGTACAGGTCCACGACCACGCCGTCCTCGGCGATGACGATCCGTTCGGAGGGGACGCCCGTGAGCTTGGCCAGGTCGGCGTGGGCGCGCATGTGCCGCCACTCGCCGTGCACCGGCATGAAGTTGCGCGGGCGCACCATGTTGAGCACGTACAGCAGCTCACCGGCGGACGCGTGTCCGGACACGTGCACGAGGGCGTTGCCCTTGTGCACGACCTTGGCGCCCCAGCGGGTCAGACCGTTGATCACCCGGTAGACGGAGTTCTCGTTGCCGGGGATCAGCGAGGAGGCGAGCAGGACGGTGTCGTCCTCCTCGATCCGGATCTGGTGGTCGCGGTTGGCCATCCGGCTCAGCGCCGACATGGGCTCGCCCTGCGAGCCCGTGCAGATCAGCACGGCCTCGTCGGGACGCATCTTGTCGATCTGCTTGGCGTCGATGATCGTGTCGCCCGGGATGGTCAGGTAGCCCAGGTCGCGCGCGATGTTCATGTTGCGGACCATCGAGCGGCCCACGAACGCGATCTTGCGGCCGTGCTCGGACGCGGCGTCGATGACCTGCTGGACGCGGTGCACGTGGGAGGCGAAGCAGGCCACCACGATGCGCTTCTGGGCCTGCCGGAACACCTTGTCGATGGCCTCGGACAGGTTGCGCTCGTTGACGACGAACCCGGGCTGCTCGGCGTTGGTGGAGTCCGACAGCAGCAGGTCCACGCCCTCGTCCCCGAACCGGGAGAACCCGGCCAGGTCGGTGAGGCGGCCGTCCATCGGCAGCTGGTCCATCTTGAAGTCACCGGTGTGCAGCACCGACCCGGCGGGGGTGCGGATGCCGATGGCCAGGGCGTCGGGGATGGAGTGGTTGACCGCGAAGAACTCCAGGTTGAACGGGCCGAAGTCGTGCCGCTCGCCCTCCTCCACCTGGAGGGTCTCCGGCTTGATGCGGTGCTCGCCGAGCTTGGCGGTGATCAGCGCCAGGGTCAGGCGGGAGCCGACGATCGGGATGTCGGCCCGCTCGCGCAGCAGGAACGGGATACCACCGATGTGGTCCTCGTGCCCGTGGGTGAGCACGACCGCCTCGATGTCGTCGAGCCGGTCCCGGATGTAGTCGAAGTCCGGCAGGATCAGGTCCACGCCGGGCTGCTCCTCCTCGGGGAAGAGCACGCCGCAGTCGACGACGAGCAGGCGGCCGCCGTACTCGAAGACCGTCATGTTGCGGCCGATCTCACCGAGGCCGCCCAGGGCGACGACGCGCAGAGCGCCCTTGCCCAGGGGCGGGGGCGAGGTCAGTTCGGGGTGTGGGTGGCTCATACAGATCCCTCCGTGAGGCGCTCGACGCGCACGGCGCTGGCGGGGACGGCCTGGTGCGGGGCCAGACCGATGGGGCCCTTGACGCCGGCGGCGGCAAGGTCTTCGCGCAGCAGTGCCTGGAGCTCGACCGACGCGTCGGTGAGCGGGGTGCGCACGGGACCGGAAGGCAGCCCGAACTGGTTCAGGATGGCCTTGGTCGTGATGACGCCCTGTGTGCGGAACATGCCCGTGTAGACCGGGGTGAGGCGGCGGTGGATGGCCAGCGCCTGCCCGACCTCGCCCTTCTCGAAGGCGTCGATCATGTCGCGCAGGTCGGCGCCGACGATGTGGCCGACGACGCTGACGAACCCCGCCGCGCCGACGGACAACAGCGGCAGGTTGAGGATGTCGGTGCCGCAGTAGAAGGCCAGGTCGGTCCGCTCCATCACCCAGGAGCTGGCGCCGATGTTGTCCTTGGCGTCCTTGTTCGCGACGATCCGGGGGTGCTCGGCCAGGCGGACGAGGGTCTCGGACGCGATCGGCGTGCCGGTGCGGTGCGGGATGTCGTAGAGCATGACCGGCAGGCCGGTGGTGTCCGCGATCTCGGTGAAGTGCCTGATCAGGCCTTCCTGGGGCGGCTTGTTGTAGTAGGGCGTGACGGTCAGCAGACCGTGCGCGCCCGCCTTCTCCGCGGCCTTGGCGAGCCTGACGCTGTGGCGGGTGTCGTTGGTGCCGACCCCGGCGATGACCGTGGCGCGGTCACCGACCGCCTCCACGACCGCCCGGAGCAGGCGGTCCTTCTCGTCGTCGCTGGTCGTCGGCGACTCACCCGTTGTGCCGCTGATGATGAGGCCGTCGTTGTTCTGCTCGTCGACGAGGTACGTGGCCAGTCTGGCCGCGCCCTCGTAGTCGAGTTCGCCGTCGTCGAGCATGGGCGTGACCATGGCGGTCAGCATCTTGCCGAACGGGCGGTTCTTCATGTCCACCATCGTGTGTGAAAGGCTTCCGGACCGCCGCCTCTGGACGGTGGGTCCGGGGGTGCCCCTCCTCCTCTCGGTGTGCGTCAACAGCTGGATGTGTCCCGTGCACATGTCGCGTGCACGGGTGTGCGGCGCTGCGTGTCCGCCACCGCGACCGGCGGTACGCGATCCGGTCGCGGGAAAGTTCCTGTGGTGCCCCGTCTTGGGTCGGGCCCGGGGCCGTGCCCTGCTCGGCCGCCGTCCTCGTGGGTCGAGGTTGACGGTCCGGCTCTGTGAACCTACCCGTCCCGGGCCCGTGCCATCCGGCCGGGCCCGGGATCCGCGCGCAGGTCAGGGCCGCGGAAGGAGGTTGTTCGGGCTGTTGCCGCCCTGGTTCAGTCGTCCTGTCCGTCCGGAAGGAACATGCTCAGAAGCCAGCTGACGATGGTGACGACGATCGCACCCCAGAACGCGGGCCAGAACCCCTCGATGTGGAACGGAAGGGCGAACAGGCTCGCGATCCAGTTCGTGAGCATGAGCAGCAGCGCGTTCACCACCAGGCCGATCAGCCCGAGGGTCAGCGCGTAGAACAGGCACCCGACGGCTTTGACGATCGGTTTGATGATCGCGTTGACCACGCCGAAGATGACGCCGACGGCAAGGTAGACGCCGATCTGACCAGCGATGGTCTGGGCCGTGACGTCGATCCCGTCGATCAGGAAGACAGCCGCCCAAAGGGCGAGCGCGTTCACGATAACTCTGATAATGAGGCTCACAACGTAGATGTTCCCATGCCGAGGCAAGGTCCGGAAACTCCGGCATCGGTGATCTTGCCGCGGCACGCTTCCCCAGGAGGACCCGTCGTGTCCAGTGCCCAGTTCGTCCGCCCCGCCCGTGCCACCGACGTGGACACCGTCGTGGAGGTTCAGGTGGCCTCGTGGCGGGCGGTGTACGGGGCGCTGCTGCCCGACGCGGTGGTTGCCGAACTCGGCGGCGGTGACGCCCGCAAGCAGTTCCACGAGCAGTGGACGGCCGCCCTGGAGTCGCCGCCGACCTCGCGGCACCGGTTGGTGGTGGCCACCGACGAGGTGGGCGGGGTGCGGACCGTGACGGGGTTCGCGGCCTTCGGCCCGGCGGGGGACCCGGACCTGTGGCCCGCCACGGACGCGGAGGTGTTCGCTCTGCACGTGGCCCCCGAGCGCGCGCGGGAGGGGCACGGCAGCCGTCTCGTGAACGCGTGCGTGGACCACCTCGTCGACGACGGTTTCGGCACGGTGCACGTGTGGGTGCCGGAGGCCGACAACGCCCTGCGCGCGTTCTTCGAGGCCTCGGGGTGGCGTGCGGACGGTGCCCGCCGGGAGATCGACCTGGGTTCGCCGCTGCCGATGGTCCGGTTGCACGCGGCGATCTCGCGGTAGACGGCGGCGCCCGGCCGCTGCGCGGTCCGGTCACGTGCGCGGGACCGCCGCCGGTTGGGCACAGCCCCGGACAGGCACTACCGTTGGGTGGTTGTCTGCGCTGTGCACCAGGTACCGCGCAGCGTCGTCGAGGGTGGAGGACCGCCGCGTGGCCACGGTCAGTGAATGGGTCTCGGGGCTGCGTCCCCGTACGCTTCCGAATTCGATCGTCCCGGTGGCGGTCGGCACGGCGCTGGCCCTCGGCCTGGACGGGTTCGTCTGGTGGAAGGCGCTGCTGGCCCTGGTGGTGTCCATGGCCCTCCAGGTCGGGGTCAACTTCGCCAACGACTACAGCGACGGGGTCAAGGGCACCGACACCGAGGAGCGGACCGGCCCGACCCGGTTGACCGCGTCGGGCCTGGCGAGGCCGGGCCAGGTTCTCGCGGCGGCCCTGGGGAGCTTCGCGTTCGCGGGCGCGGTCGGCCTGGTGCTGGTGGCCACGTCGTCGTGGTGGCTGCTGCTGGTGGGGATCCTGGCGATCGCCGCGGCCTGGTACTACACCGGCGGTCGCGCACCGTACGGGTACCGGGGCCTGGGCGAGGTGTCGGTGTTCGTGTTCTTCGGCGTGGTGGCCGTGGTGGGCACGGTGTTCGTACAGCTGGGTTCCGCCCCCTGGCAGGCCTGGGTGGCGTCGGTACCGGTCGGCCTGCTGTCCTGCTCCGTGCTGGTGATCAACAACCTGCGGGACATCCCGACCGACCGGGAGACCGGGAAGGTCACCCTCGCGGTGCGGCTGGGCGACGCGGGCACGCGGCGGCTGTTCGCGGGCGCGGTCGCCGCCTCTTACGCGGTCGCGCTGGTGCTGACCCCCGTGTTCTGGTGGACGCCGCTCGTACTGCTGTCGGCCCCCCTGGCGGTGCCGCCGGTGCGGCGCGTGCTGGGTGGACAGGCGGGACGCGACCTGGTGCTGGGCCTGGGCGAGACGGGCAGGCTCCAGTTGGCCTTCGGCGTCCTGTTCTCGGCCGCCCTCGTACTGGGGTAGGGAGCCGGACCCGTGGCCGGAACACACCGTCCGGGCTGCGAAGACACGGTTCGGGCTCCCCGTCGGGCCCCGTGGGGCTAGGATGCGGGCCGATCCCCCAGACACGCGTTCAGCCACGGTAGGGAGAAGACGACACCGTGCCCAGCGAGAACACCGCCCCCGACCCCCTCGAAATCGCTCCGGACCCGCAAGCGTGGGCAGAGCGCTCGGCCGGACAGGCCGCCGCGTTCGACACGATCGGAGAACGCTACGACGAGGCCTTCCCCCGGAAGGAAGGACAGGAGGAACGGGTCCGGCGGCTGCTGGACATGCTGCCGCCCGGAGCACACGTGCTCGACCTGGGGTCGGGCACCGGTCTGCCCACCGCCCGCCAGTTCGCCTCCGCGGGCGCACGGGTCACCGGCTACGAGATCTCCGAGCGGATGATCGAGATCGCCCGCCGGAACGTGCCCCAGGCGACGTTCGTCCAGGCCGACATCCTCGACCTGAAGCCGGTCGACTCCTCCTACGACGCCATCGTGGCGTTCTTCTCCCTGCTGTGCCTGCCCAAGGCGCGCATTCCCGAGGCCCTGAGCCGGATCCGCGCGTCCCTGGTCCCGGAGGGCCTGCTGTGCCTGGCCATGGTGGAGGCGGACCTGGACGACGCGCCGATCACCTTCCTGGGCTCGCAGATCCGCGTGTCGGGCTATCCGCGTGAGGAGCTGCGCCGGGTGGTGCAGAAGGCGGGCCTGTTCATCGAGGACGAGCGGGTGGTCTCCTACGAACCGGAAAACCCCGGGGCCCGCCCCGAGACCCAGGTGTTCCTCACCTGCCGCCGGGGCGCCTGAGCCTGCCGGGTCCCGCGGCCGTGCCTTCCCGGACGCTGCCCGCGGGGGCAGGGGAGCGGGAGCGCGCGGTGGGCAACGCGGACGACGGGGGAGGCGCCCCGGGCGGGGCGCCTCCCCCGTCGCGGGGTGCGCGGTTCTAGTCGAGGTCCAGGAGGGCGTCCAGACCCACGGTGAGCGGGTCGGCGAGGCCGGCGACGCCGCGGACCCCCAGGAGCACGCCGGGCATGAAGGAGGTGCGGTTCATCGAGTCGTGCCGGATCTTCAGGGCCTCCCCGTCGGTGCCGAACACGACCTCCTGGTGGGCGATGAGCCCGGTGATGCGCAGGGAGTGCACGCGGACCCCGTCCACGTCGGCGCCGCGGGCGCCGGGGATCTCCGAGGTCGTGGCGTCGGGCATGAGCGCGGTCCCGGCCTTGCGGCGCGCCTCGGCGACGAGCTCGGCGGTCCGGTAGGCGGTGCCGCTGGGGGCGTCGGCCTTGTTGGGGTGGTGCAGCTCGATGATCTCGGTGGACTCGAAGTACGGTGCGGCCTTGCGCGCGAAGTGCATCATCAGCACCGCTGCGACGCCGAAGTTCGGGGCGATCAGCACCTTCGCCCCGGGCGTGGCGGCCTGCATGGCGCGCACCCGCTCCAGTCTGGCCTCGTCGAAGCCGCTGGTACCGACGACGGCGTGGATCCCGTGGCCGATGAGCCACTCCAGGTTGTCCATCACCGCGTCGGGGTGGGTGAAGTCGACGACGTGGTCGGCCCCCAGCACCGCACCGCGGTCGTCGGCGCTGTCCACGCCCGCGACGAGTTCCATGTCGTCGGCGGCCTGAACCGCGCGGACGACCTCTGACCCCATGCGCCCATCGGCGCCGAAAACTCCTACCTTGAACACGGCACGAGCGTACCGGAGACCCGGACGTCCACGGCGTGGTGCGCCCGTCCGGCACGGGGCCGCGCGGCGGCGGGGCGGCCCCGGGTCCGGTCAGCGGGCGGCGGCGAGGGTGAGCGCGAAGTCCCCGGCGGGGTCGGTCCACCAGTGGGTCGGTTCGAACCCCGCGGTGTCGAGCTCGGCGGAGAGCCCCTCCCGGCGGAACTTGGTGGAGACCTCGGTGCGCATCTCCTCCCCCGCCGCGAAGTCGACCTCCAGGTCCAGGTCGGCGACCCGGACGCGCTGGGCGTCGCGCGCGCGCAGGCGCATCTCGACCCACTCCTCCTCCGCGTTCCAGCGGGCGAGGTGGTCGAAGGCTCCGGGGTCGAAGTCGGCGCCGAGCTGGTGGTTGATGACGCTGAGGACGTTGCGGTTGAAGGAGGCGGTGACCCCCTGGGCGTCGTCGTAGGCGGCGACCAGGCGGGCCGGATCCTTGACCAGGTCGGCGCCGAGCAGGAGCGAGTCCCCGGTGCCGAGCACGGCGCGGATGTCGCGGAGGAAGGAGGCGCGCGGCCCCGGTTCCTGGTTGCCGATGGTGGAGCCGAGGACGGCCAGGAGCCGGCGTCCGCCGTTCTCGCCGACGGGCAGGAGCCCGAGGTGCTCCTCGAAGTCGCCGACGACGCCGTGGACGTCGAGTCCGGGGTAGTCGTCGACGACGCCGCGTGCGGAGGCGGCGAGGAAGTCGCCGCTGACGTCCACGGGGACGAAGCGGGCGAGGCGGCCGTGGCCCAGCATCGCGTCGAGCAGGAGCCGGGTCTTGACACCCGATCCCGAGCCGAGCTCGATCAGCGTCTCCGCGTCGGCGGCGTCGGCGATGGCGCCGGCCCGGAGTTCGAGGATGCCGCGCTCGGCGCGGGTGGGGTAGTACTCGGGCAGCCCGGTGATGTCCTCGAACAGGGCGCTGCCGCGTTCGTCGTAGAACCACTTGGGTGGGAGCTGTTTCGGCACGGAGGTGAGCCCTGCGGCGACATCGCTGCGCAGGGCCTTGTCGAGGTCGTCGGCGGTCAGGTTTCGGTCGATCCGGAACATGGTGCCTCCTGTAATCCCTTGGTGGAGATCCGCGGACGGACCGGTGCCGCGGAGACGCCGCTCGGCACGTCAGGCGATCGGGTGGATCTCGGTGCGCTCCCCCGTCGCGACGACCACGGAGCCGTCGGGGACCTCCCGCCAGCCGCGCGCACCGTCGAACGGCTCCGAGGCCAGGAAGACCCCTCCCCCGGGCTCGCGGAGGGTGTACAGGGAGTCCCCGGCGGCGGTGGCGACGATGATCTCCCCGTCGCTGGCCAGCAGGTTGTAGCGGCCGTCGGAGTGCTCGCGGGCGTGGCGGACCACGCCTGCCAGGGTCCCCGCGAGGTCGCCGGAGGCCCGCCACAGCCGCACGGTGTGCGCGAACAGGGGCGCGGAGTCCACCGGGGCGCGGGCGTCCAGCACGCCGGGGGGCGGTGTGAAGGCCGCGGCGAGCGCCTCGTCGTCCTTGACCGCGCCGTTGTGGCTGAACAGCAGCCGGTCGGCCCGGAAGGGCTGCGCGCCCGACTCCTCGGACCCGAACCCGACGGTGGCGTCGCGGACCGCGGCCACCACGCACCCGGAGGTGATGGCGCGTGCGGCGTCGGCGAAGGAGGAGTCGCCCCAGATGGGCATGGCCCTGCGGTAGCGCAGCGGCCCGGGCGGCTCGGCTGCGGCAGGGAGCGGCACCGCCGCCGGGACCGCCCGCGCCGGGGCGCCGGCGGTCCCGGGCGGCGGGTACCAGCCGACGCCGAAACCGTCGGCGTTGACGGTGCCGTGCCGCTGCATGCGCGGCGCCCAGGACTGGACGTGCAGCGAGTGGGGCGCCGCGTACAGCAGCTCGTGCAGGGTACGCGGCGGCCCCAGGTAGGCGAGGTGTCGGCACATCAGGCGGGTTCTCCGTCGCGTGCGCAGCGGAACCCGCTGAAGATCTGCCTGCGGATCGCGTGGTCCCAGTTGCGGAAGGTGGAGCGGACGGCGGTGGGGTGGGTGGCCCAGGAGCCGCCCCGCAGCACCTTGTAGCCCTGGTCGAAGAACACCTCCGAGTACTCGGGGTACGGGAAGGCGCTGAACCCCGGGTAGCCGGTGAAGGTCGTGGAGGTCCACTCCCACACGTCGCCGATCAGCTGCTGGACCCCCAGCGGCGAGGCGCCGTCGGGGTGGCGCCCGGCCGGGGACGGGCCGAGCTTGCGCTGTCCCAGGTTGGCGTGGCGGGGCCCGGGGTCGTCGTCGCCCCACGGGTACCGGCGGGTCCGGCCGGTCCCGGGGTCGAACCGGGCGGCCTTCTCCCACTCGGCCTCGCTGGGCAGGCGCCTGCCCGCCCACGCGGCGTACGCGGCGGCCTCGTGGAAGTTGACGTGCTGGACCGGCTCGTCGGACGGCACCATCTCCTGGCGGCCGAACCGGCGGCGGGACCACCCGTCGCCCTCCGGGCTCCAGAAGGCCGGGGCCCTGGCCGAGGTCCTCTCCCGCCACTCCCAGCCCTCACGGGACCACCAGCGGCGGTTCTGGTATCCGCCGTCCTCGATGAACCGCTGGTAGGCGGCGTTGGTGACAGGAGCCGTGTCGATCCAGTAGGGGCCGAGGACGACCTCGTGGGAGGGCCCCTCGTTGTCGTAGGACCAGGGGTCGCCGTCGGTACCCATCGTGAACCCGCCCCCGGGGACGTACACCTCGTCCTCGACGGGCGGGCGCAGGGCCGCGACGGTCCCGACCTCCTCCAGGAGGACGGGCTCGCCCTTGCGGAGCTGGTGGGTGGCGAGCATGGTCTCGTCGTGCTGGTGCTCGTGCTGGATCACCATGTGGAAGACGAACCCCGCGTCGAGCAGGGACCGCCGGCCGTCGGAGGCCTCGCGCGGGCCGGGGACGCCGAGGTCGGCGGAGTCGAGGGTGTCCAGGACCTCCTTGCGTACCCGGTCGTTGTACTCGCGGGCCTCCTGCGGCCGCAGGAGCGGGAGGGTGACCCGGTCGGCGCGCGGGTTCTCGAAGGCGTCGTAGAGGCCGTCGATGTCGGGGCGCAGCGCCTCGCGCCCCCCGGCGGCCCGCAGCAGCCACTGCTCCTCGTAGTTGCCGACGTGCGCCAGGTCCCAGACGAGCGGGGACATGAGCGGTGAGTGCTGGGCGAGCAGGCCCTCGTCGTCGAGGGCCTCGATCGTGAGTCCGTTGCTGCGGCGCCGGCTCCGGTCGAGCTCGGCGGCGATGCGCTCCTTGACGCGCTCTTGTTCGTGGTTCACCGTGGTCCTCCGCTGTCTCGGTGGGTCCCTGTCCGTCCCGTCCGCGCGCCGGCGTCTCCCGGGCGCGGGGAGGGCACGCTCGGCCGCGTGTCGGCGGGGCACAGCCCGCGCCGCGTGAGGCGGTCGGCGTAGTCGTCGACGAGGGAGGCGAGTCCGGCGGCCCCCATGCGGGGCAGGGCTTCGACGGCCGCGTCGAAGCAGGCGCGCGCGCACTCGGCGACGGCGGGGTCGCCGAGTCCGTACTGGGCGGAGCGCAGCCACAGGTGCCGGTCGGGGGAGGGCCCGCCGCAGAGCTTCTCCGTGGCCTCCTCGGCCGCGGCACGGGCACGGGGGTCGTCGACGAGGGCGGTGGCGAGCGCCATGGGGACCGGCCACCAGCGGACCGGGACCGCGTCGATCATGCGCAGTTCCCACCAGCCGCGCGGGCGGACGGGCGGGAACAGGGTACTGAGGTGGACCTCCAGGTCGGCGAGGGTGGCGGGGCGGGGCCCCTGCCCTGCGATCCACTCGGCGAGGGTGATGCCGGGGTCCGCGGTCCAGGTTCCGCCTCCGCCGGGGATCTCGGGCACCGCCATGACGTTCGCGGCGAGGGCGTACGCGGCCCACGCGGTGGCCGGATCGGGGTGGCTGTCGTGGTCCAGGACGGGGCGGGTGCGGGTGGCGTCGGTGGCCGCCCAGATCGCCCAGCGCGTGGACTTCCACCCGGTGGGGCGTCCGCGCCACACGGCGGAGTTGGCGAACGCGGCGACCAGGACCGGTCCGAGCCTGTGGACGAGTTCCCAGCGGGCGCGGCTCTCGGCGGGGTCGGACCCGGTGTCCAGGCACACCTGGAGGGAGGCGGTGCTGCACATCATGGTGTAGCCGCTGGGTTGGCGGTGGTTCGTGAAGAACCGCTCCATGGCGGTGTAGCGGGGCAGCCGGAGTTGGCGTACGGGCGGCCGCACCGGGTCGAGCGCGGTCTCGACCAGGTGGAGTCCGTCCCCGGAGAGGATCTTGGTGACGTGGTCCAGGTCGGCGGCGAGGGCTTCGTGCACTCGGGCCGGGCCGGGCAGTGCGGGTGAGCTGAGTTCGATCTGGCCGCCGGGTTCGAAGGTGACCGCGCTTCCCGCCGGCGGGGGCCCACTGGCCTCCAGCAGCGCCGTGAGGCGGTCGACGGTGACGGGTGCGCTCGGGTGCGCGGAGTCGGCGACCAGCCACTCGGTCTCGATCCCGACCTTGCCGGGCGGGCCGGTCTTGAAACAGACCCCGTTGATGTACTCGTGAACGTCTTCCGTGGTCATGTGGTGCGCCATGTGAGGCTCCCTCGGAACGACACCCCTCGGGGGTGTGACACCCCAGGGTCCTGCCCAGGGCTCCGACGCACTGAACGTCCGCGATCACCAGAAATCACGGGACGTGTCATCAGGCGCACGCTCGGCCCTGGTTCACGGCGGCGACACGCCAGGTCGCTTCGACGTTGGCGGCGGGCGCGACGGGATGATCCGCATGGAATGTGACGACCGTCACATCTCCTTGGGCTCCCTCCGCCGGGTTCCGATGATCTCCCGTCCGCCCTCGTCAGGGGCGATGCCGAACACCTCGGTCACCCCCCGCCCCACCCCACCCACCGGTACTCCACGCACCTCACGTCGCCCCTCGGAGGACACGGTGGTGGAGGCGGTGCCCATGAGGCCGTGCCGGCGGCCCGGCCCGCGCGCCGGTGTCCGACCGCACGGAGCCCGGCAGCGACCGCGCACGGCGCCCTCAGCCCGCGGCGGAAGGCCCCGGGCGGACCCGGCCGACCGCGTCGGAGGCGGCCCAGTGGCAGGCCACCCTGCGCTCGGCCCCACCCCCCAGGACCGCCGGGTCGACGGTACGGCACAGGTCCGCGACGCCCGCCCGCGCGGCCTCGCCCGAGGCCAGTACCGGGCAGCGCGGATGGAACCGGCACCCCGTCGGCACCTGCTTGGGGTCCGGAGGCTCGCCCGCCAGGACCACCGGCTCCCCCTCACCCGCGTCGGGCAGCACCGACAGCAGGGCGCGGGTGTACGGGTGGGCGGGCTCGGCCAGGACCTCCTCCACGGTGCCCAGCTCCACCACCCGTCCCAGGTACATCACCGCGACACGGTCCGCGATGTTCCACGCCAGGCCCAGGTCGTGCGTGGCCACCAGGGCGGACAGGCCGAGCTCGTCGCGCAGGTCCAGCAGGAGGCGCAGGATCTCGCCCCGCACCGACGCGTCCAGGGACGCCACCGGCTCGTCGGCCACCAGCACCTCGGGGGCCAGGACCAGGGCCCCGGCGATCACCACGCGCTGGCGCTGGCCGCCGGACAGCTCGTGCGGGTAGCGGGCGAGGAACCGCTCCGGCGGGCGCAGGCCCGCCCTGGAGAGCGCTCCGGCCACCCGTTCGGCCTCGTCCGCCGCAGTGCCCTCGTGGATGCGCAGCCCTTCGGCCACGGACTCGTAGACGGTGCGGCGCGGGTTCAGCGACCCGGTGGGGTCCTGCTGCACCAGCTGCACCCTGCGCCGGTAGGAGCGCAGATCGCGGGAGCCGTAGCGCATCGGCCTGCCCTCGAACACCACGACGCCCCCGGTGGGCCGCTCCAGACCGAGCAGCACCCGGGCCAGGGTGGTCTTGCCGCAGCCGGACTCCCCCACCAGCGCCACGATCTCGCCCGCCGACACGTCGAGGTTGACACCGTCGACGGCGCGCGCGGTGCCCTTCCCCCCGCCGGGCGCGAAGCCGGCGTCGAAGGCGACCTCCACCTGCCGGGCGCTCAGGATCGGTTCGGCCGCCGCCCCGTCCCCGGAGGCGCGGGGGGCGTCGCGGGGGTCGGTCTCGGTGGTACTCAAGGGCGCGTCTCCTCGCTGGGGGCGTCGGGCGGGGTCACGGGGCGGCCCCGTCCCGGGCGGTCGTCAGGGGTTGCGCGGGACCCACGTGCACGCACGCCGCGTGACGCGCGGAGTCCCCCTCCGGGCCGGGGTCCACCGGCCACAGGGGCGGGTCGACCGTGGAGCACACCGTCTCGGCCACCGCGCACCGGGGTCGGAAGACGCAGCCGGAGGGGGGGTCGGACGGGTCGGGGGGGTCCCCCGGCAGTCCCCGGGGCGCCAGGCGCGAGGCCGGGTCGCCGATGCGGGGGAAGGCCGCGCTGAGGGCGCTCGCGTAGGGGTGGGCGGGTTCGTGCACGACCTCGCGGGCGGGACCCTGTTCCACGATCCGGCCCGCGTACATGACGGCGACACGGTCGCAGGTGGCCGCCAGGACGGACAGGTCGTGGCTGATCATCAGCATGCCGATGCCCTGCTCGGCGACGAGCCGCTTGAGCAGGGCGAGGATCTGCGCCTGGATCATCACGTCCAGGGCGGTGGTGGCCTCGTCCGCGATGACCAGGCGAGGCTCGCAGGCCAGCGCCATCGCGATCATGACCCGCTGGCGCTGCCCGCCGGACAGCTGGTGGGGGTAGTCGCGGGTACGGGAGGCCGGCAGGCCGACCTGCCCGAGGAGTTCGGCCACGCGCTCCGGGATCCGGTTCGCCGGGACGGTGCCGTGGATCGCCATGGGCTCCGCGATCTGGTCGCCGATCCGCCTGACCGGGTTGAGGGAGTGCATGGCGCCCTGGAAGACGATGGCCGCGCCCGCCCACCGGACCGCGCGCAGCCGGCCCCAGCGCATGTCGGGGACGTTCTCCCCCTCCAGCAGGATCCGGCCGTCGATACGGGCCGTGTCCGGCAGCAGGCGCAGCAGGGCCAGGGCGACGGTGGACTTGCCGCTCCCCGACTCCCCCGCCAGCCCCAGGGTGTCTCCGGGGTCCAGGGCCAGGTCGACTCCCCGGACGGCCGGGACGTCGCCGTTCCCGGCGCGGTAGGTGACGTGTAGTTCGCGGACGTCGAGGAGGGAGGTCAACGCTGCTCCCGGAGTCGGGGGTTGATGACGGACTCCAGAGCGCGTCCGCACAGGGTGAAGGCCAGGGCGACGACCGCGATGGCCAGGCCCGGCGGGATCATGTACCACCAGATCCCCGAGCTGATGGCGCCCGCGGTGCGGGCGGCCTCAAGGATGCCTCCCCAGGAGACGGTGGTCGGATCGCCCACGCCCAGGAACGCCAGCGTGGACTCGGCGATGATCGAGGTGGCCACGAGCAGGGTGGTCTGGGCGAGCACCACCGGCATCACGTTGGGCAGCACGTGCCAGGCCATGACGTGGGCGTGGCCGCCGCCCAGGGCGCGGGCGCGCTCCACGTAGGGGCGCGCCTCCACCGCCAGGGTCTGGGCGCGCACCAGGCGGGCCGTCGCGGGCCAGACGGTGAGGCCGATGGCGATGATGATGGTGCCGGTACCGCGCGGCAGCACGGCCGCCAGGGCGACGGCCAGGACCAGGGTGGGCAGCACCAGGAACCAGTCCGTGACCCGCATGAGCACCGAGGACGCGATCCTGCCCGCGGTGCCGCCGGACGCGCCGAAGTGCCCGGCGGTCATCCCGACCAGGGTGCCCAGGACCACGGAGACGACCGTGGCGAGGAAGCCGACGGTGAGGGAGACCCGCGAGCCCCAGATGATGAGGTCGAGGATGGACCGGCCGAAGTTGTCGGTGCCGAGGGGGTACTCGCCGCTGGGCCGCTCGTAGGCCGCCCCGGGGGCGCCGGTGACCGTCAGCTCCGACTGGTCCACCAGGAGCGGCGCGAACAGCGCCAGGAGGACGATGGCCGCCAGGGCGGCGAGACCCAGCAGCCCGGCGCGGTTGCGGGCGTAGTCGCGGGCGAACCGGCGCAGGGCCTCCGCGCGCCGGCGGCGGGCCAGGGCCCGGGGCGGGACGGGCGCGGGGTCCGTGCCGTTCGTGTCGCCGCCCGGCGCGCCGGAGCCGTGGGGGGCGGTGTCCGCGCTCATGGGCGCACCCTGGGGTCGAGCAGCGGGTACACCAGGTCGGCGAGCAGGTTCATGAGGATCACCGAGGCCGCGAAGACCACGAACAGGCCCTGGACGAGGCCGAGGTCGGGGACGCGCAGGCCGGAGTAGAAGAGCTGGCCGAGTCCGGGCCAGGAGAACACCGTCTCCACGAGGATCACCCCGGACACCACCTGGCCGAGGTTGAGGAAGATCAGGGTCACCGTGGGCAGCAGGGCGTTGGGCACCGCGTGCCTGCGGCGTACGAGGGAGTCCCTCAGCCCCTTGGCCCGCGCCGTGGTGAGGTAGTCGGCGCCCCGTTCGTCCATGAGGGAGGAGCGCATGATCATCAGGTACTGGGCGTAGATCACGGCGACCATGGTGGTGACGGGCAGCACCATGTGCCACACGGTGCTCAGCGCGGTCTCCACGGGGCCGGTCGCCGCGGGGTCCACCATGCCGCCGGTGGGGAACAGGCCGGGCATGAAACCGCGCCCGGAGGCGAACGCCACGATGAGCAGCAGTCCCAGCCAGAACGTGGGCACCGACCAGAAGAACAGGGCGACGGCGGTGTTGGCCCGGTCGGACCGGCCGCCGGGCCTCCACCCGGCACGGACACCGAGGAGGAGCCCGAGGAGCGCGGCGATGACCGTACCGGTCCCGGCGAGCAGGACCGTGGGGCCGAGGCGTTCGAGGATGAGCTCCGTGACCGGCTCGCGGAACTGGAAGGACGTGCCGAGGTCGAGGCGGAGCAGACCCGTCAGGTAGTCGAGGAACTGCTGCCAGAGGGGCTGGTCGAGCCCGAACTGCCGGCGCAGTTCCTCGCGCTGTTCCGCGGTGACCTCACGGCCCTCCGTCATGGCGCGGACCGGGTCGCCGGGCAGGATCCGGAAGAGGAAGAATCCGGCGACGACCACGGCGAGGAGGGAGAACACGGCGGTCGCCAGGCGTCCGGCGACGTAGCGCACCACCCTCGTCGCGCGGCCGGGCCCGGCGGGGCCCGCCGGGGCGGCGGCGCCGGGCGCCTCCGCCCCCGTCGGGGTTTCCGAGGTGGCGGGATCGCTGGTCACTCGCGGTCCTCCGCTGTGGCGCGCCGTCGGAACAGGACGAAGCCCCCCGCGGCCACGAGGACGAGCACGACCGCCCCCACTCCGATCCAGACGCCGGCCGAGGGGCCGGAGGGGTCGCCCTCGCCCGCCGCGACCGGCTGGGCCGACCAGAAGGCCCAGTAGCCGTCCTGGCCCCAGATGTTGCCTCCCGGGTCCGGCTGGATCTGCATGCCGGAGATCTGGTCGGTGCGGTACGCCTCCCGGATGTCCGGGTAGGCCAGGACGTTCACGACGGCCTCCTCGTAGATCACCCGTTGGAGGTCGTGGATGATCTCGGCGCGGGCGGTGCGGTCGTACTCGGCGAGCTGGGCCCGGTAGAGCTCGTCGTACTCCTCGTCGCAGAAGTAGGCGTCACCCTGCATGCTGCCCGGCTCCTCCGGGAGCGCGTCGCAGGTGTGGATGCTGAACACGTAGTCGGGGTCGGGGTTGACCGTCCACCCGGTGAAGATGAGGTCGTACTCGGCCGCGTAGAGGGCGTCGCTGAGCACACCCGGGTCGACGGTCAGGTTCTCGACCTCGATGCCGATGTCGGCGAGGCGCTCGACGACGACCAGCCCGGCGTTGACGTTGTCCGGCCGGTCCTGGTGGACGTGCATGCGCAGTTCGAGGCGGTCGCCCTCGGGCGAGACGCGCACGCCGTCGTCGCCCCTCTCGTACCCGGCGTCGTCGAGCATGGCGTTGGAGGCCTCCGGGTCGAAGGAGAGCGTGGCCTCCTCTCCCTCGGGCGCCCAGTGGTAGTCGCCGTAGCGGGCCGGAACGTAGCCCCCGGCCGCCGTGGCCCGGCCGCCGTGCGCCTTGTCGACGATCTCCTCGTTGTCGATGGCTCTGACGATGGCCCGGCGCAGGGTGGCGTCGGACAGCGCCGGGTGTCCGTCGCCGAACTCCTCGCCGTCCTGGGTGCGGGCTCCGGGGTTCATGGTGAAGGCCTGGAACCGCTTGCCGTCGGCGAAGTTGACGGCGATGTCGTCGAGGCCCTCCAGTGCGGTGGCCTGCGCCTCGGTCAGCTCGTAGACGAGGGAGACCTCACCGCTGCGCAGTGCCTCGACGGCGGCGTCCTTCTCGGAGTAGTACCGGAAGACCAGGTCGTCGAACCCCGGGGCCCCGCGCCAGTGGTCGGGGTTGGCCTCCAGGGTGATGTGCTCGCCGCGCTGGTGCTCGGTGAGGACGAAGGGGCCGCTGCCGACGGCGGGCAGGTCCTCGCCGGTGTAGTCGGCGAAGGCCTCACCCTCGTTTTCCAGGATGGGCTCCCAGACGTGGCGCGGCACGATCGGCACGTTGAGCGAGGACATCGTCGCCTGGGGCTCGCCCAGCTCGATCACCACCGTGTGGTCGCCCTCGGCGGTGACCGAGTCGAACCCCGAGACGTAGCTGCCGTTGGCGATCGCCGCGGACTCGTTCTCCATGATGGTGGTGAACGTCCACACGACGTCGTCGGCGGTGAGGGGTTCGCCGTCGCTGAAGACGACGTCCTCGCGCAGGTGGAAGGTCCAGGTGAGGCCGTCCTCGCTCGGCTCCCACTCCTCGGCCAGGGCCGCCGCCGGCTCGTTGGTCGCGGCGTCGACCGTGACCAGTGAGTCGTAGACGTGGTTGAGGATGCTGGTGGTGACGGCCAGCTGGGCGGTGAAGGGGTTGAACGAGTCGACCTGCTGGGCGATGGCGACGGTGAGGGTGTCGGTCTCGTTGCCCGTGTCGGCGGCGGCCGGTGCGGCCGCCGCGGCCCCGACGAGGAGCAGTGCGGCGCCCGCGGTCGTCACACGCCGTAGGAGGTTGAGGGGTGGGGCCGGGGGAGGGCGGTGGGAGTGCATGTCTGCCCCTGTCAGGTTCGTGGGGTCGGCGGCGCGGGGTCTGCGGTGCCTGGTCGGTCGCACCGGGCCGGGTGCACGCCACCGGGGGGTTGTTGGTTGTTTACCAACGGACGTGGATTAACGTCAATGACCACCGGGGAGCGCCGTGACATCGAAATACATTCGCGTCCGAGCTCCGGCACCGCTGGGTTTCCCGTGCGCCGAGTGACGAACGTGCCGTCCGTAACCTCTCCCGATTCGCGGCGATTGCCATACTCCGCTACGGTTCCCGCCATGATGGGGCACTCGCACGCACTGAGTGGCGTGGTCGGTTGGATGGCGGTCGTTCCGCTCGTCCAGGGCACAGAATTCTTCGGGCTCAGTTTCGACCTGGGTCCGGGGGAGATCATCGCCGGTTCTCTCGTGTGCGCGGGTGCGGCTCTGCTGCCGGACCTCGACCACAAGAGCGCGACGGTGACCAAGACCTACGGCAAGGTCACCGAGGTACTGGGCGAGATGCTCGGGTTCCTCTTCGGCGGACACCGCATGGGGACGCACTCGTTCTTCTTCGCGATCCTCATGGGTGTGATCGTCCAACTGCTGGCGCTGTGGTCCGAGTTGGCCGTCCAGGTCTTCGTGTTCCTGCTCATCGGGATCGCGCTCCAGGGCCTGGGTTTCGGTCTGGACAAGAACCGGATCGCGTCCGGGATCATCAACGCGCTGGCGACGGCGGGCATCACCCTGGCGCTGTTCAGCGCGGGCGTCAACTACACCTGGCTGGGCCTGGCCGTGGCCTTCGGCGTGATCCTGCACTTCCTCGGCGACATGATCACCAAGATGGGCGTACCGATCTTCTGGCCCCTGTGGAAGAAGCGCATCGGCCAGGGCAAGGGCTTCGTCACCGACGGCCCCGTCGAGCAGAAGGTGATGACTCCGCTGCTGACCATCGGCGTCATCGTGGGCTCGCTCTACCTCTTCGACTGGCCCGCACTCCTCCCCGAGTACTGACCTGCGCACACGGACCCCTTCCCCGGAAGGGGTCCTCCCGTTTCTCCGGCGGCTCCCCGCCGGAGCCGTCGGCGACGGGCGCGGGGACCTCCCGCACCGGCCCGGTCGAGGTCCTGGGCCACGCGCCCCGCCTGTCCTAGGCTGGCGTCCGTGACACGAACCACAGAGGGCCTCAGCCCGCAACTCCACGCCTACGTCGTCGCCCACAGCGAGCCCGTCGACGACGTCCTCGCCGACCTCGCGAAGGAGACCGCAGAGCTCTTCCCCACCCACAAGGGCATGCAGATCGGACCGGAGCAGGGGGCGTTCACCACACTGCTCACCAGGATCTGCGGAGCCCGGCACGTCGTGGAGGTCGGCACCTTCACCGGTTACTCCTCGATCTGCTTCGCGCGGGGCCTGCCCGACGACGGCACTCTGCTGGCCCTCGACATCAGTGACGAGTGGACCTCCGTGGCCCGCCGCTACTGGGAGCGCGCTGGGGTCGCCGACAAGATCACGCTCACGCTCGGACCGGCGCTGGAGTCCCTGCGCGCCCTTCCCGAGGAACCGGGCTTCGACCTGGCCTTCCTGGACGCCGACAAGGAGGGGTACGTGGACTACTGGGAGGAACTGGTCCCCCGGCTGCGGCCGGGCGGCCTGGTCCTGGCCGACAACACGCTCTCCCACGGCCGCGTCGTGGACTCCGACGACACGTCCGCGCACGTCCAGGGCATCCGGGACTTCAACGACCGACTGGTGGCCGACGACCGCGTCACCCAGGTCCTGCTGCCCATCGGGGACGGCCTCACGCTCGCGCGCAGGAACTGACGCACTCCCGTTGTCCACAGGGCGGCGGCTCCTCCCCGACGGATCACGCGCACCTTCGGTAATGTCCAGTTCCATGCGCCTGCTGCACACATCGGACTGGCACCTGGGTCGCTCCTTCCACCGGGAGAACCTCATCGACGCCCAGTCCGCCTTCCTCGACCACCTCGTCGACACCATCAGCGAACGCCGGATCGACGTGGTGGTCGTGGCCGGCGACCTCTACGACCGGGCGCTCCCGCCCGTGGACGCCGTCCGCCTCTTCGACCGGGCGCTCGGCCGCATCCGCGCCACCGGGGCCCGCGCCGTCCTCATCAGCGGCAACCACGACTCCATGGCACGGATGTCGTTCGCCACCGGCCTCATCGACGCCTCCGGCGTCCACCTGCGCAGTTCCCTGGACGGCGTCGGCTCCCCCGTCCTGATCGACGACGAGCACGGCCCCGTCGCCTTCTACGGCATCCCCTACCTGGAGCCGGAGATCGCCCGCCACCACTGGGACCTGCCCGAGCGCGGGCACACGGCGGCCGTGGGACACGCCATGGACCTCGTCAGGGCCGACCTCGCCGAGCGCCCCGGCACCCGCTCGGTCGTGCTCTCGCACGCCTTCGTCACCGGCGGCGAGGCCTCCGACAGCGAACGCGACATCTCCGTCGGAGGCGCCTCCCACGTCCCCGCCTCGGTCTACGCCGGGGTCGACTACGTCGCGCTCGGGCACCTGCACGGGCGCCAGACCATCACCCCCTCGGTGCGCTACCCGGGCAGCCCCCTCGCCTACTCCTTCTCCGAGGAGCGCCACGTCAAGGGCTACTGGGTGGTGGACCTGGACGCCGACGGCCTGGCGGGGGCCGAGTTCGCGCAGGCGCCCGTGCCCCGGCCGCTGGCCCGCGTCCGGGGCCGCATCGAGGACCTGCTGACCCTGCCCGAATGGGAGCGGTACACCGGCCACTGGCTCCAGGTCACCCTCACCGACCCGCGCCGCCCGGCCCACCCCATGGACCGGCTGCGCGCACGCTTCCCGCACACCCTGGTCCTGGAGTTCGCCCCCGAGGGCGGCACACCCGACACGCGACCGGTCGCGGCCTCCGTCGCCGACCGCAGTGAGCGCGAGGTGGTCGCCGACTTCGTCGAGTGGGCCCGGGGCACCCCCGCCACCCCCGAGGAGGAAGCCCTCGTGAACGCCGCGATCGAGCAGATCCGTCTCCAGGAGGGGATGCGCTGATGCGCCTGCACACCCTCACCCTCCAGGCCTTCGGGCCGTTCGCGGGCACCGAGAGGGTCGACTTCGACCGGCTCGGCGCGGGCGGCCTCTTCCTCGTCCACGGCCCCACCGGCGCGGGCAAGACCTCCGTGCTGGACGCGGTGTGCTTCGCCCTGTACGGCAGTGTCCCCGGGGCCCGGGGCAAGGACCGCTCCCCCAAGAGCGACCACGCCCCGTTGGACCGGCTGCCCCAGGTCACCCTGGAGTTCACCGTCCAGGGGCGCCGCGTCCGCATCGAGCGCAGCCCCCGGTGGGAGCGGCCCAAGAAGCGCGGCACCGGCACCAAGGTCGAGAACGCGAAGGTCCTGGTCCTCGAACACGCCGACGGCCGCTGGAGGGACGTCACCACCCGCCCCGACGAGGCCGGGCAGTTCGTCGGTGACCTGGTCGGGCTCACCCTCGACCAGTTCTGCCAGGTCGCCATGCTCCCCCAGGGCGACTTCGCCCGGTTCCTGCGCGCCAAGTCGGACGAGCGTCGCGACTCCCTGGAGCGGATCTTCAACACCCGCGTGTTCCGCGACGTCGAGGAGTGGTTCAAGGGGCACGCCAACAGACTGCGCCGGGAGGTGGAGACCGCCGACGACGAGGTGCGCTCGGTCGCGGGACTGATCGCCGAGGTCGGACGGTCCACCGCGCCGGAGCTGCCCGAGGAGCTGTCGGCGTGGGCGGCCGAACTGGCCGCCGTCACCGGTGCCACCGCCCTGGACGCCGCCCCCGTGGCCGCGGAGTTCACCGACGCCCGCGAGTCCGCGCTGCGTGCCCTGACCGGTGGACAGCAGACCCGCGAGCGCCAGGAGCGGCTGGCCGCCGCGCGCGAGCGCGCCGCCGGGCTCGCCGAGCAGGCCGAGCGGCGGGCCGGGATCGACGTCCGGCTCGACGCCGCCGAGCGTGCCGAGGCGGTTCTGCCGTTCCTTCGCGCCCGCGACGGCCGCCGCACCGAACTGGACAAGGCCGAACTGGCGGTCGCCGACCACCTGGCCCTGGTCGCCGGGCTCCCCGGCATCGACACCGCATCCCTGTCCCCGTCGGTGTCCGTTCCCCCGGGGGCCGGGATCGCCGACCGGGAGGCCTCGGACGCCGGACCGGCCCGCACGCAGAGGGCGCTGGGCGCCGCCGAGCAGCAACGCCGCGACGAGCTGGCCCGCCTCGACCACCTCCGCGCGGACGCCGAGCGGCGCCGGGTTCTGGGCCGCTCCGTCGAGTCCCTCACCACGCGCCTGGACCGCACCCGCGCGGAGTCGGCCCGGCTGCGCGAACGGGCCCTTGCCCTGCCGTCCCGGGTGGAGAAGCTCAACGGCGAGCTCCGCCGGGTCCGCGACCGGGCGAGCCAGGTGGAGGCGGCCGAGGCGGCCCTGGCCGCCGCGCAGGCGCGCAGGGAGGCCGCCCTCGCGCACGACCGGCTCACCCGTGAGCTGGAGGAGGCCGAGGAGCGGCGTCGGAGTGCCGTGGACGCCGCCCAGACCGCCCTCGACCGCGCCCTCGCACTGCACGAGCGCCGGATCACCCATATGGCCGCCGAACTGGCGGCCGGCCTGTCCGAGGGCGAACCGTGTGCCGTGTGCGGGTCGGCCGAACACCCCTTCCCTGCTCTGCCCTCCGACGAGGGTCTGGTCTCCCCGGAGGAGGAGCGGGAGGCACAGGCCGCCGCCGACACCGCCGCCGCGCGCCGTACCGGGGCGGAGAGCACCGTGGCGGCGCTGGACGCGCAACGGACCGCGGCACGGGAGCGCGCCGAGGGCCGCACCGCGGACTCCTCCCGGGCCGAGGTCGACGACCGGACCACGGCGCTCACCGAGGCCCGTGCCGCCGCCGGTGAGGCGCGCCGGGTCGAGGAGGAGCTCGAACACCTCGACGCGGAGCTGGAGCGTGCCCGTACCCGGGAGGGCGAGCTGGCCCGGGCGGAGGCGGAGGCCGCGACCGGGCTGGACAACGCGGTCCGGGAGCACGGGCGGCTGACCGCCCTCCTGGACGGGGCGCGCGGGGAGGACCCGGGGCTGGAGGAGCGGATCGCCCGGCTGCGCGGGGAGGCCGACCTGCTGCACGCCGCGGCCGAGGCCGCGACCGCCCGCGACGGCGCCACCGAGGAGTACCGGTCCGCCGTCGCCGAGGCCGAGCGGCACCGGGCCGGTGCCCGCTTCTGCGACGAGGCCGAGGTGTGGGAGTCCGCCGTGGACGAACCGCAGCGGCGCGCGCTGCGTGAGAGTGCCCGCGCCTTCGACGACGAACTGGCCGCGGTCCGGGCCGCGCTGGCGGACCCCGAACTCCTCGCCGCGGACGGCCCGCCCCCCGACCTGGCGGCGTTGGCCGCCGAGGCCGAGCGGGCCTCCGCCGCGGCCGACCGGGCGGTCTCCTGGCGGAGCATGCTGGCGGAGCGGGCCCGACGCCTGACCGCCCTGCGCGGCGAGCTGCGGAGCCGGATGGAGGGCAGCGAACCCCTCCTGCGCCGCTACGCGGTGGCGGAGGGGCTGCGCGGCCTGGCCGCCGGCACGTCCGGGGACAACACCGACAACGTGCGCCTGTCTGCGTACGTGCTGGCGGCCCGCCTGGAGCAGGTGGTGGCGGCCGCCAACGACCGGTTGCTCACGATGTCGGACGGCCGGTACGAACTGCGCTACACGGTGGACAAGGCCGCCGGCGACGGTCGTGCGCGATCCGCGGGCGGCCTGGGCATGCGGGTGGTCGACGCGTGGACCGGGGTGGAGCGCGACCCGGCCACCCTCTCGGGCGGCGAGACGTTCTTCAGCTCCCTGGCACTGGCGCTGGGGCTGGGCGACGTGGCCGCCGCGGAGGCGGGCGGCGCCGACATCGACACGCTGTTCGTCGACGAGGGCTTCGGCACGCTCGACGAGGACACCCTGGAGGAGGTGCTGGACATGCTGGACCGGTTGCGGGACGGCGGCCGGGCCGTGGGCGTGGTCAGCCACGTGGCCGACCTGCGGCACAGGGTCACCACCCGTTTGAAGGTGGTCAAGGGACCCTCCGGCTCACGGGTGGAGCACACCGGCTGACCGGCCCGGCGGCGGGCCCCGGGGAGCACACCGGCTGACCGGCCCGGGGCAATCGCCCCCGCGCCCACCCCGGGTCGGGGCACCGGCGGGGCGGTGCGACAATGACCAGCGTGAATTCGCTGGTCGACATCGCCGTGTTCGGAATCGTGGGCGCCATCATGATGGCGGCCCTCATCGGTCTTCTCCTCGTGGTCTCGGGAAGCGCGCGCGGGGCCTCGCCCCGGGTGCGGGTGGCGTTCGGGGCCGCCTCGGTGGTGCTGTTGGTGGCACTGCCGACGCTCACCGCCGCCAACACCCTGTCCTCGGGCTCCGGTTTCTGGGTGGCGTTCGCCACGGCCACCTGCGTGGTGGCCGTCGTGTACGCGGTGAACGTGGCGATGCTGCCCGTGGTGGCGCGGCGCCGGGCCGCGGCCACCGGGGACTCCGCCCTGGCGTCGCTGCGGCCGTCACCGTCGGTCCTGGCCGCGGGTCTGCTGATCTGCCTGGCCCTGGGGCTGCTGGGCGCGGCCGTCGCCGCCCTGGTCGTCTGACGCCGGACACACCCCGTGCCCCGTGCCCCCGGCGCGGGGCACTCGCCGTTCCGGGGTCCTGCGCGGGCGCACCCACCGTCGGCCCGCCCACGGGCAGCGCTGGGGGCGGTACCGGGGACGCCCGTCGCCGTGTCTCCGGGGCCGGAGGACGGCGACGGGGGCGCACCCTCCGGTGCGCCCCCGTCCCGGGCCGGGTCAGCCGCCGTTCGCGGGGGCCGGGTCGTCGTCCCCGGCCTTCGCGGCCCCCCGCTCGTGCTGTTCGCCCCGTTCCACCCGATCGTCGGACACGGCCGCCCCGGCCGCCGTCGGATCGCCGGTGGTCACCGTCCCCGTGGCCGCCGGACCGCGCGAGCGGCGGTCCAGCTCGGCCAGGTAGGCGTTGTAGTCGTCCATGTCTGCGTCGTCGGAACCCCCGCGGCGGCTGTGCCTCGCCCGACGGCGCTCCTGCTTCTCGTCGTCGCGGGACCACTGGACCACGAGCGCGAGCATCACCAGCAGGGTGGGGATCTCCCCCAGTGCCCAGGCGACGCCGCCGCCCGCGTACTGGTCCTCGGCCGGCCCGTCCGACCACGGCACCTCGAACTGGCTGTAGAAGTCCATGGCCATCGGGGCCGACTGCATCATGATCGCGATGCCGAAGAAGGCGTGGAAGCCCATCGCGAGCAGCAGCAGCAGGATGCGCAGCAGGAAGGGGATCTTCCTCGGCGCCGGGTCCACGCCCACGATGACCCAGTAGAACAGGAACCCGGTGATGAGGAAGTGCGTGCCCATGAACAGGTGACCGAGGTGGTCGTTCATGAGCGTCGGGAACAGCGGTGTGAAGTACAGGGCGTAGGGGCTGAACACGAAGAGCGGCGCCGCCACCGCCGGGTGCGTCACGATCTTGGAGAAGCGGCTGTTCAGGAACAGGTTCAGCCACTCGCGCGGCCCCCTGTCCCCGCGCTGCGCGGCGGGCCTGAGCGCGCGCAGCGCGAGTGTGACGGGCGCGCCCAGGACCAGCAGGATCGGGGTGAGCATCGACAGGGTCATGTGCTGGATCATGTGCGTCGAGAACAGCACCATCGCGTAGGTCGCGAAACCGCTGAGCTGGATGACCACGATCGACAGCAGGCCCGCTGCGAAGGCGACGGCGCGCCCGGCGGGCCAACTGTCCCCGCGGCGCACCAGCCGGGTCACGGCGGCCGCGTACAGTCCGCCGGCGATGACCACGAACATGATGAAGAACAGGTCCGGGCGCCACAGGGTGAGCAGGGTCTGCGCGCTCATGGGCGGCGGGACGGGGAACCCGAGGATGGCGGCGGCCGGGTCGACGGTGCCCTCCAGCGGCGGGGGCGGGGCGGTGCGCCCCAGTCCGACGGACACCCCGATGACGGTGGCCATGACGAGTACCTCGACCAGCGCGACGCGCAGGAACAGGGGGCGCCGGAACGCGGAGTCCCCGGCCCCCTTCAGGGCGAACTCGCGGTGCATGTAGCCGAACGCGCCCAGGACGCCGAACAGGATGATCTTCACCAGGATGATCAGCCCGTACTCCGTGGTGACGAGTTCGGCCGGGGTGGACAGCCGGGCCAGGGCACTGGCCGCGCCGCTGACGGCGACGCCGACATAGGCCCACAGGGCGAGGCGGCTGAACCGGCGGGCGGCGACCGACGGCTCCTGGGCGTCCCCGCGCACCGCGTGGTAGGTGACGGCGGCCAGGCCGCCCACCCACACGCTGATGGAGATGACGTGCATGGCGAGCCCGGTCACGGCGAGTTCGTGGGCACCGGAGGAGGCCGAGTGGCCGGTCAGGGCGGGCGGCGTGGTGGCGGCCAGGGCGAGGACGAGCAGCCAGAGGCCGCCGGTCGCCGTGGTCGCCGTGCGGCCGAAGAGCGCGATGCCGGTCGTGAGCAGGACGACGAACATCAGCGCGATGCCGCCGGAGACCGATCCGGCGTAGGCGGTGACCTCGTCGACGCTGACCTGGCCGATGGGCCTGGCCAGGAACTCGGAGGCCTGGAAGTAGAGGGTGGCCACGGCGGCGACGGCCCAGACGAGGGCGGCCCAGGTGGCCCCCCTCACGTAGGAGGCCGCCTGCGTGGTGAGCCTGCCCTTGCGCGAGGGCAGCAGGACGGCGGCGAGCAGGAGGAGGCCGATCGCGACGACGGCGGAGGCGTCCATCGCGACCTTGGCCAGCGGCATGCCCCAGCGCACGGCCTCACCCGCGTCGGGAAGGCCTGGGATGACCTCGGGGAAGGCGGCACCGCCGAGGACGAGGGTGAGGCTCAGCCCGGCGAGGCCGAGGACCGCCGCCGCCACGGCGAACAGGGGGACCCGCCCCGTGCCCGGAGCGTCGTCATGGTGCTCCGGGGAGGAGGATGTCGCATTGTGTGCGAGTGGAGCCACGCGGCACTCCGTCGTCGATGTCGTTCGGTCGGCTGGTCGGCGCCCTCGGCCGTGACCGCCTCGCCGCCACCCGGTCGGCTCCGACAGGGACTGTGCACGGAGGGACACCTCGACCAAGGTTAAACCGTCTACTACACGATGTCGGACTTGGGTCGGTCCCGATCCCTGCCCCGACCGGACGGACCACCGGGCCCCCAGGGGGTCGCGCCCGGGTGTGGTCCCCTTTGCACGCGGGTCTGCCGGTTGTCGGATTCCCCCCTTCTCGCCGGGCTCCTCGCGCTACGCTCGTGACCCAGTCGGGACGACGGTCTCCCTCCTCCTCGCGTTCGACGCCTCTGTCCCCCGCGGTCCCTCCCGCGGTCCTGCAGCACTCTCCCGTGGCGAGCGTACGAAGGAGACGGCGATGACCGAGTTCGACAGTGTGGTCCGTTCCAAACGGGTGGTCACCCCCGAGGCGGTCGTGGCCGCCTCCGTGGCCCTTCGTGACGGCCGTGTCGAGGCCGTGGCGGACTACGACGCGTGCTTGTCCGCGCGGAGGGTGACCGATCTCGGTGACGTGGCTCTGCTGCCGGGTGCCGTGGACATCGGCACCGGCGTGCACGTGCCCGGCCGGGGGTTGGCCGAGTCCTACCGCCTGGTCGGCGGAGCCGCCCTGCGTGGCGGGGTGACCTGCGTGGTGGCCGCGCCGGCACCCGCCCGGCCCGCGATCACCTGCGCGGAGGAGCTCCGGGTCCACCAGCGGGCGGCGGCGGGCACCGCGGTGTCGGTGCGCTTCCTCGGCGGGGTGACCCGGGGCTCCAGCCCGCTGGACCTGGCCGACCTCCAGGCGGCGGGAGTGGTGGCGTTCCACTGCTCCCTGTCGGACGGGGGAGCCCCGGACATGGCCGAGCTGAGCGACGCCCGGCTGCGCAAGTCGATGGCGGAGCTCGCCGCCCTGGACACCGTGCTGCTGGTGCACGCCGAGGACTCCGGTGCGCTGGGAACACCGCCGGTGTCACCGGAGCAGCGGCCGCCCCGGGCCGAGCGCCGGGGAATGGAGCGGGTGATCGCGGCGGCGCGCGTGGTGGGGGCGCGCACGCACGTGTGCCCGTTCACGGCGGCGGACTGCGCCGCCCTGCTCGCGGCCGCGGAGTCGATCGGCGTCGCGATGACGGCCCACACCTGCCCGCACTACCTGTGCCTGCCGTCCGAAGGCCTGGATCCGGGGTCCCCCGCGCACGCCTGCCGTCCGCCGCTGCGCTCCGAAGCCAACCGCCAGGCGCTGTGGAACACGCTGCTGGCGGAGGGCTCGGCGATATCCACGGTCGGATCGGGGCACCTTCCCGCGCACGGCCTGTACACGCTGGAGTGGAGCCTGCCGGCGCTGTGGACGGCGGCGTACCGGCGCGGACTGGGCCTGGCGGACCTGTCGCGCTGGACGGCACGGGCCCCTGCCGAGCTGCTGGGGCTGGGCGGCAAGGGCCGGATCGCGGTGGGGTTCGACGCGGACCTGGTCGCCTTCGACCACGGCCGCAGGGTGGTGGTCCCCCCGACGGATCCGAGCCCCTACGCGGGTAGGGAGCTGACGGGCCGGGTAGGGCGGGTGTGGGTGTCGGGCCGCGAGGCGGCGGCAGGCAGCGTCGGCGAGCCCTGACCCCCGGGGCTCCGCCACGGGCCCTGGACGGCACGTGCGCGTCCTCGTGTCACACCCCACACACCGCCCTTACACATTGCCAACAAGAACGCGGAGAGACATGCATGTTGGCGATAGCGTGGCAGCGCCTTCGCAGTTCACAGTGGGGCTATCAACGGAGATACCAGTGGAGGAACCGTGCGCATCGGCGTGCCCCGCGAGATCAAGAACCACGAGTACCGGGTGGCCATCACTCCCGCGGGAGTCCACGAACTGGTCGGCCGGGGCCACGAGGTGGTCGTCGAACGCAACGCCGGTCTGGGCTCCTCCATCACCGATGAGGAGTACGCCTCGGCGGGGGCCCGCATCCTGGACACCGCCGACGAGGTGTGGGCGTCGGGCGACCTCGTCCTGAAGGTCAAGGAGCCGATCCCGGACGAGTACCACCGGATGCGCGAGGGGCAGACCCTCTTCACCTACCTGCACCTGGCCGCGTCCCGGGAGTGCACCGAAGCCCTGCTGGAGCGGCGGGTGACGGGCATCGCCTACGAGACCGTGCAGCTGCCCGACGGAACGCTGCCGCTGCTGGCCCCGATGTCCGAGGTGGCGGGACGCCTGGCACCCCAGATGGGCTCGGTGACGCTCCAGCGGCCCAACGGCGGACGCGGAGTGCTGATGGGCGGCGTCCCGGGTGTGCGCCCGGCGCGGGTGACCGTGATCGGCGCGGGCGTCTCCGGCCTCAACGCGGCGCAGATCGCGGTGGGCATGGGCGCCGATGTGACCGTGCTGGACCTGAACGTGAACAGGCTGCGCCAGATCGACGCGCTGTACCGGGGCCGGATCAACACCGTGGTCTCCAACGCGTTCGAGCTGGAGCAGGCGGTCCTGGAGTCCGACATGGTGATCGGCGCCGTGCTGGTGCCGGGTGCCAGGGCACCCAAGCTGGTGTCCAACGAGCTGGTGTCGCGGATGCGCCCCGGGGCGGTGCTGGTGGACATCGCGATCGACCAGGGCGGCTGCTTCGAGGACTCGCGGCCGACCACGCACGACGACCCGACGTTCCGTGTGCACGACACGGTGTTCTACTGCGTGGCGAACATGCCCGGCGCGGTGCCCAACACCTCCACGCACGCGTTGACCAAGGACACGTTGCGGTACGCGGTGGCGCTGGCCGACAAGGGGTGGAGCCGGGCCCTGCGCGAGGACGAGGCCCTGGCCGGCGGACTCAACACCTTCGACGGCGCGGTGGTGTACGCGCCGGTCGCGGAGGCGCACGGCCTCAAGCACCGGTTGCTGGACGAGGTCCTCGCCGTCGGTTGAGCACCCGACCCCGCCCGTCGGCGGCCTGTGCTCCGGCGGGCCGCCCCGGACTCCCTCGCGGAGTGCGTGGGGGACGGTGCGGGTGGTCGCCCTCCCACGTCCGAAACGGGCAGGGGCCCGTGACCGCCGTGGGAAGGGCCGCACCGCCCGGGGTGGTCGGTCGGGTCGGGCGCGGGTACGGTCGGGAGGAAGGCCCGCGTCCGCCCACCTGGGACGGACGACCTGCGGGAGGACGAACACCGAGGTGGGGACAGCGTGGCACACACCGGCTCGGCGACCGCGATCCGGATCGTCGAACTTGAGCTGATCCGGCTGCGGCCCGCGTCCGGTGGGCGCGGCGCCGACTCCGGCGGCCCCGTCCTGGTCAGGGTCGCGGACGACGAGGGTGTCAGCGGCTGGGGCGAGCTCCCCGCCGCCACCCCGGCCCAGTGGGACGCGCTGACCACCGGGTTCGCTCCCGCCCTGCTCCGGCACTCCTGGAGGCGCCCCACCGAGGCGGGTGACGCCTGGGCCGACCTGCCCCGGGATTCCGCCGTGGCGAGCGCCCTGGACACCGCGTGCTGGGACCTGTGGAGCCGTCAGCGCGGGACTCCGCTCTCGCATGCCCTCGGCGGCGACCGCACCGCGCTCACGGCGGGGGTGACCCTGGCCCGCCAGGTGACCCTGGAGTCGGTGGTCACCGAGGTGAACCGGCAGGTCGGCTCGGGCTTCCGGCGCATCAGGCTGGAGGTGGAGCCGGGCTGGGACGCCGACGTGGTGCGGGCCGTGCAGGCCAGCTTCCCGTTCCTGGTCCTCCAGGTGGACGGCGGCGGCCGTTACACGGAGTCGTCCGCCGACCTGGACTCACTGCGCTCCCTGGACGGGTTGGGCCTCCTGGCCGTCGAGGACCCCTTCGCCCCGGGCGACCTGGCCGCGTACACGCGTCTGGCCACCGAGCTGCGCACACCCGTGGCGCTGGGGCGTCCGCTGTCGTCGGTGGAGGACCTGACCGACGCGGTCCGCGCCGAGGCCGGCGGGGCCGTGAACGTGGACCTCACGCGGCTGGGCGGTCTGACGGCTGCCAGGCGTGCGGTGGACCGCGCCGTGGACGCGGGCTGGCAGGTGTGGTGCGGCTCGTCGGCGGTGACGGGGGTCGGCCGCGCGGCCGTGGTGGCGCTGGCGTCGCTGGCGGGGGCGACCCTGCCGGTGGAGATGCCCGGCGCCGGCAGCCGGAGCCGCGACCTGGTGGTTCCGCCGGTGCGGGCCCACGACGGGGTGGTGCCGATCCCGTTGGCCGAGAGCGGCCTGGGGCACGGGGTGGACCGGGCCGCGGTGGCCGAGCGGGCCACGCGGACTCTGGTGGTGGACGCCGACGGGCCGCGCGAGGTCCGGGCCGAGCGCGGTCGCGAGGCCCGGGGCCGCCGCCGCTGACCCCGTCGCGACGGCGACCGGCCCCGCGGGCGTCCCGCGTCTTCGGGCGGGATCCGCACTCCCCAAACCGAACACCGTTAGGTAGAGTTGCGGCACCGTCCGGCCCCGACCCCGGACCCGACGACCGTGGAGGCGCGGTGCGCGTATTCGCCGACATCAACGAGGTGCTCTCAGCAGAGGGAGAGCACCTGGGCTACACCGACTGGGTGACCGTGGGCCAGGACCGGATCTCCCTCTTCGCCGACGCGACCGAGGACCACCAGTGGATCCACGTCGACCAGGAGAAGGCGGCCGGGGGCCCCTTCGGCACCACCATCGCGCACGGGTTCCTGACGCTGTCGATGCTGGCCCACTTCTCCCAGTCGATCATCTCGGTCACCGAGAAGCCCAGCATGTCCATCAACTACGGCCTCGACAAGGTGCGGTTCCTCCAACCGGTCACGTCCGGCTCCCGCATCCGCGACGGCGTCGAGATCACCTCGGTCAAGGAGACGCCCAAGGGCTACCTGGTCTGCACCAGGCACACCGTGGAGATCGAGGGCTCCGAGCGCCCCGCGCTCGTCGCCGAGTCGCTCGGCCTCTGGGTGCCCTGACCCCGGTTTCCGACCCCCGGAACCCGCACGGAAGCGCCCCGGACCCTTCGGCCCGGTGCGCGTCCGTGCGCGCCCCGTCTCAGCGCGCGAACCTGCGCAGGATCCGGCGGCCCAGGTCGGGGGTGAACCAGCGCAGCTTGCGCTCGGCCCGCTCCGCGCGCCTGCGCATCCGCTGCGCCTCGGCCCTGGCCTGGTGCAGCTGGTGCCGGAGCGACTCCGGGGTTTCCGCCGACTGCTCCTCGGCCACGGGTTCGGCCTCGGCGGCCACCAGGAACGCCTGCGCGGACGACCACTGGATGCCGAACAGTTCCTCGACCAGCTGGTCGAGCTCCTTCGGCGACGCCTCGGGCTCCAGGTGGCGGGCGCGGGCGAAGGCCGCCGCGCGCTCCAGGCGCAGCACCCCGTCCCCCGCACGCGTGGCACCCGGCAGGGGCGCGCAGAACAGGCCGTCGCCCCGGCTGTCCAGCAGGGTGAGCAGGTTCGCGACGGCGTTGGCGCGCGGCTCCGCCCCCACGGGGACGTGGAGCCGGAAGGGGACCCGGGGGTCGTGCTCCGGCTCCTCCCCGGTGAACCGCACCCTCGGGTCGCCCCGGAAGGTCTCCCGCACCAGCCGCAGATCCAACCGCTCGTCGTCCAGCGGGGAGCGCCGCCCCTCCTCCAGCTCCGCCCACGGACCGCGCAACCACAGCCGCACGTCCGGCGTGCTTCCCCGCAACAGGCCGGAGGCGGTGGCGTCCACCTCCTCCAGGGTGGACCCGGTGACGTCCAGGACGATGTCGACCCGGGGCACCTCCCACTGCCGGTCGGGGCGCTTGTTGCGCAGGTGGAAGTCGGGGACGCGGTTGGCCACGAAGGGCATGCGGTACCGCATGCCGCTCTCCCTCTCCTGCTGCATCTGGGAGCGGCCCAGGTGCCAGCTGCTGGTGTCCAGGTCGGGGACGAACACGGCGCCCTGCTGGGCCAGGCGGTGGCCCAGTTCGCTGTCGCCGCCCAGGATCAGGTCGGCGTCCATCCCGCCCGCCGCCTCGAAGAGGCTGCGGTGCAGCGAACCCGTGGCACCGACGAACACCTTGAAGGCCCCGTGGCCGGCCTCACGCAGGCCGTCGGTGCGCTCCACGATCTCCTCGATCCAGTGGGTGTCGGCGGTCTCCCTGTCGAACAGGTCGCCCGCCCGCCCCGCACGCACCTGCTCGGCCACGTACCCGGGGTCCATGGTCTCCGGGTCGAAGTCCACGAACAGCTTGTGGCCCATCGCGACGCCGTAGTCGAGCAGGTGGTGCCACCGCATCTGCGACTCGACGTGCTCCC
>NZ_JBHXQY010000074.1:0-32771 GCF_042716955.1 Nocardiopsis sp. NPDC058631
CAGTCCAGGTTCCGCTCCTCTTTCCGTACAGACTCTCCACTCCAAGGGAATCCGAGAACAGTCATGGCGAACTTCACCGCCGCGGACGTCAAGAAGCTGCGCGACATGACCGGCGCGGGCATGATGGCCTGCAAGAAGGCCCTGACCGAGGCCGACGGCGACATCGACAAGGCCGTCGAGGCCCTGCGCGTCAAGGGTGCCAAGGACGTCGGCAAGCGCGCGGAGCGCACCGCAGCCCAGGGCATGGTCGTCCTCAAGCAGGCGTCCGAGGGCAAGGCGACCCTCATCGAGCTCAACTGCGAGACCGACTTCGTCGCGAAGAACGAGCAGTTCATCGCGCTGGCCGACCAGGTCGCCGACTTCGTCGACGCGCACGAGAGCGATGACCTCGCCACCGTGGCCGCCGCCGAGATCGAGCCCGGCACGAGCCTTCAGGCCTTCATCGAGGGCAAGGGCGCGGTCATCGGGGAGAAGCTGGAGTTCCGCCGCTTCGCCAAGTTCGACGGCGTGTACGTCGCCAGCTACCTGCACAAGTCCGACCCGGACCTGCCCCCCACCATGGGTGTCCTGGTGGAGCTGGACAAGGCCGACGCCGAGGTGGGCAAGGACCTCGCCCAGCAGATCGCCGCCCTGGCTCCGCAGTACATCGGCAAGGACGAGGTCCCCGCCGAGGTCGTCGAGAACGAGCGCCGCATCGCCGAGCAGACCACCCGCGAGGAGGGGAAGCCCGAACAGGCCATCCCCAAGATCGTGGAAGGCCGTCTCAACGGTTTCTTCAAGGACGTGACGCTGCTCGGCCAGCCGTTCGTCAAGGAGAACAAGAAGTCGGTCCAGAAGGTCGTCGACGAGGCCGGCGTGACCGTCAAGCGCTTCGTCCGCTTCAAGGTCGGCCAGGCCTAACAGCTTTGACATGATGGAGGTGCCGGGGAGAGTACTCCCCGGCACCTTCGGTGGATATGGGCGGATTCGGGGCGTGTTCCCTGTCCGCCCGCAGCAGGAACACTCGGGGGACCCTGTGCCACTCGGGGACGACAAGGGAGGCCACAGGCCGTGAACGAAGCGACGATCACCGAACCGGCGATGCACGACTCCGGTTGGAAGCGCGTGATGCTCAAACTCTCCGGGGAGGCGTTCGCCGGCGGGGGCGGGCTGGGCATAGACCCCGAGGTCGTGCAGTACGTGGCGGCGTCCATCGCCGAGGCGGTCTCCGAGGGCATCCAGGTCGCCGTGGTCGTCGGCGGGGGCAACATGTTCCGCGGCGCGCAGCTCACCGAGGGCGGCATCGAGCGCAGCCGCGCCGACTACATGGGCATGCTCGGCACCGTCATCAACTGCCTCGCCCTCCAGGACTTCCTGGAGAGGCTCGGTGTGGACACCCGCGTGCAGACCGCGATCCACATGAGCCAGGTCGCCGAGGCCTACATCCCGCGCCGGGCCATCCGCCACCTGGAGAAGGGCCGCGTGGTCATCTTCGGTGCCGGTCTTGGCGCCCCGTTCTTCTCCACCGACACCACCGCCGCCCAGCGCGCGCTGGAGATCGGTGCGCAGGCCGTCCTGAAGGGCACCCAGGTCGACGGGGTCTACGACTCCGACCCGCAGCGCAACCCGGACGCGGTCAAGTTCGACAAGCTCAACTACAACGAGGTCCTCACCCGGGGCCTCAAGGTCATGGACGCCACCGCGGTCAGCCTGTGCATGGACAACGGGATGCCCATCGTGGTGTTCGACCTGATGAGTCAGGGCAACATCCTGCGCGCGGTCCGAGGTGAGAAGATCGGCACCATCGTGGGGCCGATCACCGCCTGAGCCGGTCCCAGGGCCGCCAGAAGCCACGAACACCACAGCCGAGAACCGGGAGCGCCACATGACCGAAGAGACCCTCCTCGAAGCCGAGGAGAAGATGGAGAAGGCCGTGACCGTCGCGAAGGAGGACTTCGCGACGATCCGCACGGGCCGTCCCACCCCGGCCACGTTCAACAAGATCACCGTCGACTACTACGGTGCCCGGACGCCGATCAACCAGCTGGCCTCCTTCTCGGTCCCGGAGCCGCGCATGGTGGTCATCTCGCCGTTCGACGTCAACTCGCGCACCGACATCATCAACGCCATCCGCAACAGCGACCTGGGCGTCAACCCCTCCGACGACGGCCAGGTCATCCGCGTGGTGTTCCCCGACCTGTCCGAGGAGCGCCGCAAGGAGTACGTCAAGGTCGCGCGGACCAAGGCCGAGGACTCCAAGGTCTCGATCCGCAACGTCCGCCGCCGTGCCAAGGACACCTTCGAGAAGGCCGTGAAGTCGGGCGAGCTGGGCGAGGACGAGGCGCACCGCGCCCAGACCGAGCTGGACGAGCTCTCCCAGAAGTACGTCGCGGCCATCGACGAGGTTCTGAAGCACAAGGAAGCCGAACTGCTCGAGGTCTAGCCGGTGACGACTCCTTCCAGCCGCTCCGGAGGCGATGACCACTCACCGGAGCACAGACCCGACGAGGGACCGCAGGGCGATCCCGACACGGCCGGGCAGCGCTTCGTGCTGCACAAACCGGGAGGTGAACCGGTCAAGACCGGCCGCAACCTCCCGGTGGCCATCGCGAGCGGGTGCGCCCTGGGCGCACTCGTCTTCTTCTCCGTCTTCCCCCTCCCCCAGCTGTTCACGATCATCACCTCCCTCGGGGTGCTGATCGGACTGCGGGAGCTCAACCGGGCGTTCGCCGGCAAGGGCACGACCCTGGCCGTCGTGCCCCTGGCCGTCGGTGGCGTCGCCATGCAGGTGGCCGCCTACTTCGGGGGGACCGAGTGGCTGGCGGGTACCACCGCGCTGACCGCGATCATCGTCCTGGTGTGGCGGTTGCGCGGTGGGGCGGACGGGTTCGTGGCCGACGCCTCGGCGAACCTGTTCACCCTGGTGTACCTGCCGTTCCTGCTGGGCACATGGCTGCTGCTGATCGCCCACCCCGAGGACGGCCAGTACCGGCTGGTGACGTTCATCGTGGTGACGATCTCCAGCGACATCGGCGGCTACTTCGCCGGAATCATGCTGGGGCGGCACAGGATGGCCCCGGTGATCAGCCCGAACAAGACCTGGGAGGGCTTCGGCGGCTCCGTGGTGGCCTGCTCGATCGCAGGTGCGCTGTGCGTGACGCTGATGCTGGACGGCCCGTGGTGGGTCGGCGTGGTCCTGGGGCTGGCGGTCGTGCTGGCCGCGACGGTCGGAGACCTCATCGAGTCGCTGTTCAAGCGCGACCTCGGGGTCAAGGACATGGGCCGGTTCATGCCGGGGCACGGCGGTCTGATGGACCGACTGGACTCGCTGCTCATCGCGGGACCCGTGGTGTGGATGGTGCTTAGTCTGCTCCTCTAGGGCGTTCTCCGTGGAGGCTTTCGGTTGACTCGGTGGTTGCGGGCCCGGAATGATCCGCGGGACACGGCCTGGGGAGAGCGGCGGTGAACCGTGTCGAAGGGGGCGGGCCCGAGGGCCCGCCCCCTTCGGCGTCCCCCGCAGCGGGGTGGCCGGTGGCGGGGCGTGTGTATACGCTCGTCGGGTGAAGGAACCGCTGATCGAACGAATGCGCGTGTACGGCGAGACGATCTTCGCCGAGATGACGCGGCTGGCCACGGAGACAGGGTCGGTCAACCTGGGGCAGGGCTTCCCGGACACCGACGGTCCCCGCTCCCTGCTGGAGGACGCCTCCCGGCACGTCCTGGAGGGGGTGAACCAGTACCCGCCCGGCCCGGGGCGGCCGGAGCTGCGGCAGGCGGTGAGCCGCTACCGGGCCCGCCACTACGGCATCGAGCTCGACCCGGACAGCGAGGTCTACATCACCGTCGGTGCGACCGCGGGCATCGCGGCGGCCATGCTCGCCCTGGTGGAGCGTGGCGACGAGGTGATCGTCTTCGAGCCGATGTACGACTCCTACGCCGCGATGATCACCCTGGCGGGCGGGGTGCGCAGGCCGGTGACGCTGCGCCCGGACGCGGAGTCGGGAAGGTTCACCTTCGACCCGGAGGAGCTGCGCGCCGCCGTCGGCCCCCGCACCCGCATGGTGTTGGTGAACTCGCCGCACAACCCGACCGGCACGGTGTTCACCGCGGATGAGTTGGAGGAGATCGCCCGGGTGTGCCGCGAGCACGACCTGATCGCCTTCACCGACGAGGTGTACGAGTTCCTGGCCTTCGACGGAAAGCCGCACGTGCCGCTGGCGACCCTCCCCGGGATGCGGGAGCGCACGGTGTCGGTGTCGTCGGTGGGCAAGATGTTCGCCGTCACCGGCTGGAAGACCGGTTGGGTGATGGGGCCCGAACCACTGGTCAGCGCGGTACGGACGGTCAACCAGTTCCTCACCTTCTCCGCCAACGGCGCGCTGCAGCTGGCGGTGGCCGACGCGATCGACCACGAGTGGGAGTGGGTCGCCGCCCAGCGCGCCGCGCTCCAGGGCAAGCGCGACCGGCTCACGGCGGGGCTGGCCGCCACCGGGTTCGAGGTGAACGTGTCCGAGGGAACCTACTTCGTGATGGCCGACATCCGGCCCCTCGGCTTCACCAGCGGGATCGACGTGGCGCGGGCGCTGCCCCACGGGGCGGGAGTGGCCGCGGTGCCGGCCCAGGTGTTCTACGACCACCAGGAGGAGGGCGCGCACCTGCTCCGCTTCGCCTTCTGCAAGAGGGACGAGGTGCTGGACGAGGCGGTCGCCCGGCTGACCGGCTGGCACGCGCGCGGGGCCTGACCCCGGGCGCCCGCTGCCCTCCGCCCGCGGTGTCCCCGCCCGAGGGCACCGGGCACGCCCCCGGGTGGGCCCCGCGCCGTGCGCGGAGGGGCCCGTCCCGGGGCCGGAACGCCTCAGGGAGGGGGCGGGCCCGGCCACCCCACGGGCGACCGGACCCGCCTCCCACAGGCGTCTTCGGGGCGTGCCTAACGCCCCGGCTCGAACCAGACCGCGCCCAGGGGCGGGATGGTGATCGGTGCCGAGACCGGCTGACCGTGCCACGGCGTCGGCTCGGCGTCGACGTGCGCCGGAGCCGGGTGGCCGGAGCCGCCGAACCTCTCCTCGTCGGTGTTGAGGACGGCGACCCACCGGCCGCCGGACGGCAACCCGATCCGCCAGTCCTGGCGGGGCACCGGCGAGAAGTTCACAGCGCAGGCCAAGACCGAGCCGTCGTCGCCGTGGCGCAGGTACGACAGGGTGTTCCCCTCGCGGTCGCCGCCGTCCAGCCACCGGAACCCGGCCGGGTCCGTGTCCTGGGACCACAGCGCGGCCCGGGGCCGGTAGGCGTCGTTCAGGGCCTTCACCAGGCGCTGCACGCCCGCGTGGTGCTCGAACTGGAGCAGCCACCAGGGCAGGCCCTCCTCATGGGACCACTCGTCCCCCTGGGCGATCTCCCCGCCCATGAACAGCAGTTGCTTGCCGGGGTGCGACCACATGAAGGCGAGGAGCGCCCTCAGGGTGGCCGAGCGCTGCCACTCGTCACCGGGCGGCTTGTTGAACAGGGACTGCTTGCCGTGCACCACCTCGTCGTGGGACAGGGGCAGTACGTAGTTCTCGCTGTACGCGTAGACCATCGCGAACGTGACGTCGTCGTGGTGGTACTTGCGGTGGACCGGCTCCTTCTTCACGTATTCGAGCGTGTCGTGCATCCACCCCATGTTCCACTTGAACCCGAAACCGAGTCCTCCGCGGTCCACCGGGGCGGTGACGCCCGTGTACGCCGTGGACTCCTCGGCGATCATCACCACGTGCGGGTTGCGCCGGTACACCGTGGTGTTGAGTTCCTTGAGGAAGCCGATCGCCTCCAGGTTCTCCCGTCCGCCGAACACGTTCGGCTCCCAGGCCCCGGAGTCACGGGAGTAGTCCAGGTAGATCATCGAGGCCACGGCGTCCACGCGCAGCCCGTCGATGTGGAACTCCTCCAGCCAGTACAGGGCGTTGGCGACGAGGAAGTTGCGCACCTCGGTCCGCCCGTAGTTGAAGATGAGCGTTCCCCAGTCGGGGTGCTCTCCCCGCCGCGGGTCCGGGTGCTCGTACAGCGCGGACCCGTCGAACCGGGCCAGCGCCCAGTCGTCCTTCGGGAAGTGCGCGGGCACCCAGTCCAGGAGCACGCCGACCCCGGCCCGGTGCAGGGCGTCCACCAGGTGGCGGAACTCGTCGGGGGAACCGAACCGCGGCGTGGGCGCGTAGTACGAGGTCACCTGGTAGCCCCAGGACCCGTCGAACGGGTGCGCCGAGACCGGCAGGAACTCCACGTGCGTGAAGCCCAGTCCGGTCACGTACTCGACCAGCTGCTCGGCCAGTTCCACGTATCCCAGGCCGGGCCGCCAGGACCCCAGGTGGACCTCGTACACGCTCATCGGAGCCCGGTGCTGCTCCACGCCCTTGCGGTCGGCCATCCACTGCTGGTCCCCCCAGGAGTGTGCCGACGTGGTGACCACCGAAGCGGTCTCCGGCGGTACCTGTGCGCTGCGCGCCATCGGGTCGGCCTTGTCCCGCCAGTGCCCGTCCGAGCCCAGGATCTGGAACTTGTACAGGGCCCCGTCGCCGACCCCGGGCAGGAACAGCTCCCACACGCCGCTGGAGCCCAGGCTGCGCATCGGGAACCCGACGCCGTTCCAGTAGTTGAAGTCGCCGATCACGCGGACGCCGCGCGCGTCCGGCGCCCACACGGCGAACCCCGTGCCCGGGACCTCGCCGATGGGCGTGTCCTCGACCCGGGTGCGCGCACCGAGGGCGTTCCACAGCTCCTCGTGTCGGCCCTCACCGATCAGGTGCAGGTCCAGGTCGCCGAGGGTCGGCGCGAACCGGTACGGGTCGGCGGTCTCGTACTCGGCCTCGCCCTCGTCGTAGAGGGCGGCGATCCGGTAGTCGGGCACGTCGCCGAGCCGCTTCCTCGGCACCTTGGCGGAGTACACCCCGCGGTACAGGTGTTCGAGGCGTATCCGGGACCCGTCCGGCAGGACCGCGTGCACCTCCAGAGCGCCGGGGCGCAGGGCCCTCAGCACGGTTCCGCGGCCCTCGGCGTGCACGCCGAGCAGGGAGTGGGGGTCGTGGTGGTGGCCGTCGATCAGCCGGTCGAGCGCCGCGACGAGTTCGGGGTCCGGCCCGGTGGCCCGCCTCCGGGCAGGCGCCCCCTTCGCCGCCCCCTTCGCCGCGGTGGTCTTCCGCGTGCTCGTGGCACCGGTCCTCGGGGCGGCCTTCGAGACCGTCCCCGTGGTGGCGGAGGCCCCGGCGGCCGGGATCCGCGCGGAGACGGCGGACTTCTTCTCCTTCGCGCCCTTCTTCGCCGTGGACGCGGCGGTGTCGGACTTCTCCGGTGTGGTGGTTCTCGTCGTCACGCTCCGCTCCGATGCGGACTTCGTGGGCTTCGCGGCGGTGGGTTTTCTGTCGGCCGAGGTCATACGGCTCCGTCGTGCTCGTTGCGGTCGGTCGGTAGGGGGTGGTCGTGCGGAAGGGCGGTCGCTCCCGGGCTGGGAGCGCTCACCCCTAGGTCGTGTTTTTTGGATCCTTCCGGGCTCGCGTCCACCAGGCTTCCTCTCGCCGCGCCTCTGCGCTCGTGAAGCACAACCAGGCTGAACTTCGCACATCGTCTTGCGAGAGATCGCCTGGACGGCCGCTCGCCGACCCGAAAACCTCCAAAAAACACTCCCTAGCCGGGAACGGGTGGTGCGGCCGCCGCGGTGGCGATGGACTCCAACGGCACCCGTAGCCAGTTCGGGCGGTTCCTGGCCTCGTACAGCACCTCGTACACGGCCTTGTCGAACTCGAACGCCCGCAGCACCGTCAGGTGCTTCTCCGGGTCCGGCCCGCCTCCGTCCGCGTATCCGCGGCAGAAGGCCTCCCGGTTGTGCTGGGCCCAGGCGTGGGCGGCCCACTCCAGTTCGGGGTCGCCCGGATGCCCCACCAGCAGGTACCCGGCCGCGTAGTCGAAGGAGCGCAGCATCCCCGCCACGTCCCTCAGCGGACTGGAGAGGCGCCGGCGGTCCCGCACCGGCACGGTGGGTTCCCCCTCGAAGTCCAGGAGCACCCAGCCGGCACCCGTGCGCAGGACCTGTCCGAGGTGGTAGTCGCCGTGGATGCGCTGGATCGGCAGGGGCTCGTCGACCTCGGCGAAGTCGGTGTAGGCCGCCATCACACGGGGCGCGTGCTCGGCCAGTTCCGGAACCTCCGCGCCGGCCGTCGCCAGGCGCTCCACCATGGCGTCGGCCAGCCCGGCCGCCCCCACCGGCGGGAGTACACCCGTCGGCAGTGCGGCCGCCAGCGACCGGTGCACCTCGGCGGTGGTGCGGCCCAGCTGTGCCGCCTCACCGGTGAACGCGGACTGGCGGTCGGTCCCCGTCCCGTCCAGCAGGGCGCGCGCGTTGGCTGTGGCGAGCACCCAACCATCCGTGGCCTGCGGGATGAACCTCTGGAGCATGGCCAGGGTCGTCGGCGTCGTGTAGCCGGGAAGGTCGGCCTCGATCCACCCGCACGGCCGGGCGACGTACGGCGACCCGGACAGCGCCACGGTCAGCTCCAGGTCCGGGTTGGCGCCGGGCCAGAGCCTGCGGAAGGTCTTCAGGATGTACTCCTGTCCGAAGACCAGGGAGGTGTTGGACTGCTCCCCGGTGAGCATCCGCCCGGTGGAACCGGCGCGGATGCGCTCGCCGGGCAGGGTCCGGAAGCGGACCTGCCCGGACTGGCCGGGCGCCGCGGGCCGTGCGAACCGTCTCAGGAGAAGACCGGTCAGCTGCGGGTCGTGGGCCGCGTCGTAGACCACCGTCGGCCCGCCGACGGCCGTCTGGCACACGCCGATGGCGACGCGGGCCAGGTCGGACGGCAGGGAGCGGGGCGGCCGCGACCCCAGGAGCAGCTGGTAGCGGGAGCTGCGCCCCCGCTGGCCGGCCTGGACGACGAGGACGTCGAGGTCGGGGCCGTCCGGGCCCGCCGAGACCAGGGTGTGCCTGCTCTCGACCCGGATCTGCCCGATGGGAATCCCCTTGCCGGAGAACCAGCGCTGCCGGGGTAGCCAGACTGCCAGGAGTTCTTCGAGTTGGGACATGTCAGAGCGGACCGTTTCCCTTCCCGCCACCGCCCCGGTCCGTCTGCTCCTGCACCGGGCCGGGGGAGGCCGGGTCGGCGGCGGGCCGGGCGGGTGGCCCGGGCACGCCGTCGGGGAGCGTGGGGACGGAACCGGACGGGGCGCTGGACGTGGTGGTGACTGCGGTGTGGTGCTCCGCCCGGTGCGGACCGGAACCGGTCGGGCGTTCGGCGGCGGGGTCGAGGGCGGTGTGCATACTCACCCCGGCGGCGGGCAGCCCGTAGGAAGGCAGGCCGTCCCGTTCCCCGCGCTCCTGCGCGGAGTCGGCGGCCGAGGGCAGCTGGAACCAGTAGAAGCCGTGGCCGGGCAGGGTGAGCAGGTACGGCAGCTCCCCGATCTCGGGGAAGCGCACACCCCCCACGCACTCCACAGGGCTGACCCCGCGGTAGCGGGACAGGTCGAGTTCGACCGGCTGCGGGAACCTCGACAGGTTGTTCACGCAGAGCATGCGGTCGTCGCCGTGCTCGCGGATGAACGCCAGGACACCGGGGTTGGTCGCGTTCAGCTCCGTGAACTCCCCGGTGCCGAACACGGGGTGGCGCTTGCGGATCTGGATCATCCGGCGGGTCCAGTGGAGCAGCGAGCCCGGGTTGTCGCGCTGGGACTCCACGTTGAGCGCCTGGTAGCCGTAGACCGGGTCCATGATCAGCGGCAGGTACAGGCGTGCCGGGTCGCCCTTGGAGAACCCGGCGTTGCGGTCGGAGCTCCACTGCATGGGCGTGCGTACGGCGTCGCGGTCGCCCAGCCAGATGTTGTCGCCCATGCCGATCTCGTCGCCGTAGTAGAGGACGGGCGAACCGGGCAGGGACAGCAGCAGCGCGGTGAACAGCTCGATCTGGTTGCGGTCGTTGTCCAGCAGGGGCGCGAGCCGCCGGCGGATCCCCACGTTGGCGCGCATGCGGGGTTCCTTGGCGTACTCGGAGTACATGTAGTCGCGTTCCTCGTCGGTGACCATCTCCAGGGTCAGCTCGTCGTGGTTGCGCAGGAAGATGGCCCACTGGCAGTTCTGCGGGATGGGCGGCGTCTGGGCGAGGATCTCCGAGATCGGGAACCGCTGCTCCTGCCGGACCGCCATGAACATCCGCGGCATCAGCGGGAAGTGGAAGTTCATGTGGCACTCGTCGCCGCCGGACTCGAAGTCGCCGAAGTAGTCGACGACCTCCGACGGCCACTGGTTGGCCTCGCTCAGCAGCACGCGGTCGGGGTAGAGCCGGTCCACCTCGGAGCGCACGCGTTTGAGGAACTCGTGCGTCTCCTTGAGGTTCTCGCAGTTGGTGCCCTCGCGCTCGTACAGGTAGGGCACGGCGTCCAGGCGGAACCCGTCGATGCCCAGGTCCAGCCAGTAGCGCAGGACCTCCAGGATGGCTTCCTGGACCGCGGGGTTCTCGAAGTTGAGGTCCGGCTGGTGGGAGAAGAAGCGGTGCCAGTAGTACTGGCCGCGCACCTGGTCGTAGGTCCAGTTGGATGTCTCGGTGTCGACGAAGATGACGCGCGCCCCGTCGTACCGGTCGTTGGTGTCCGACCACACGTAGAAGTCCCCGTACGGTCCGTCGGGGTCCTCCCGGGAGGCCTTGAACCACGGGTGCTGGTCGCTGGTGTGGTTCATGACCAGGTCGGTGATGACGCGGATGCCCCGCCGGTGAGCCTCGTCGAGGAGCTCCACGAAGTCGGCGGTGCGGCCGAACTCGGGGAGGATCTTGAAGTAGTCCGAGATGTCGTATCCGCCGTCGCGCAGAGGGGACTCGTACATCGGCAGCAGCCAGACGCAGTCGATGCCGAGCCACTGGAGGTAGTCCAGTTTCTGCACCAGCCCGGCGAGGTCGCCGGTGCCGTCGCCGTTGGAGTCGAAGAAGCCCCGGGCGAGTACCTCGTAGAAGACGGCGTGCTTGTACCAGTGGGGATCACTGGTACCACCGGAGGACATGAGCGGGCCGGTGGCGGCCCCGGTGGCTGGGGCGAGCGGACCGTGTTCGGCGTGTACGCGTCCGCCGGGCCCGTGCTCGTCTTTGCTCATCTACTGCTCCCCACCAAGAATGTTCGACATCGGATCAACGGGCGTTCCGGGCACGGGTACGGCCCCGGCGGAGGTACCGCCGGGCCCCGGTTCGTGCTTCGGGGCCGCTATCTGCCGTCGACGGTGAACACGTGCGCGGGCCCGGTCGCCGGGTCGAGGCGGACGTAGTTGTCCGCGCCCCAGGTGTAGGAGCGACCTGTCAGCTCGTCTGTCACCTTGATGTCCTCCTCCCACGTGCGGCCGACGGACGGCAGATCCAGGTGCACGGTCGCCTCGTGGGCGTGGTGCGGGTCGAGGTTGACGACGGTGATGACGGCGTCGTCGGGGTCGTCGGGCCCCGTTCCGGGCCGGTGCTTGGAGAAACAGAGCAGTTCGGGCCGGTCCACGTGGTGGAAGCGCAGGTTGCGCAGCTCCCGCAGGGCCGGGTGCGAGCGCCGCAGCTCGTTGAGCCGGGTGATGAGAGCGCTGATGCTCTCCCCGGAGGCCTCCGCCGCGGCCCAATCACGGGGCCGGTACTGGAACTTCTCCGAGTGCAGGTACTCCTCGCTGCCGGGCGCGGCGGGGGTGTTCTCGCACAGTTCGAAACCGGAGTAGACGCCCCAGGTGGGGGAGAGGAGCGCCGCCAGCACGGCGCGGGCCTCGAACGCGGGCCGCCCGCCTTGCTGGAGGTAGGCGTTGAGGATGTCCGGGGTGGAGGGGAAGAGGTTGGGGCGCAGGTAGTGGGCGCTCTCCCGGCTGAGCTCGGTGAGGTAGTCGGTGATCTCGTCCTTGCCGTTGCGCCACGTGAAGTAGGTGTAGGACTGGTGGAACCCGATCTTGGCCAGGGTGCGCATCATGGCGGGCCGGGTGAAGGCCTCGGCGAGGAAGAGCACGTCGGGGTGCCGCTCGGCGACGTCGGCGAGCAGTCGCTCCCAGAAGGCGACCGGCTTGGTGTGCGGGTTGTCGACCCGGAAGATCCGCACCCCGTGGTCGATCCAGTGCTGGACCACCCGTCGGATCTCCGTGTACAGGCCCTCGGGGTCGTTGTCGAAGTCGAGCGGGTAGATGTCCTGGTACTTCTTGGGCGGGTTCTCGGCGTAGGCGATGGAGCCGTCGGCCCTGGTGGTGAACCACTCGGGGTGCTCGGTGACCCACGGGTGGTCGGGGGAGCACTGGAGGGCCAGGTCCAGGGCGATCTCCAGACCGTGCTCGGCGGCCTCGGCGACGAACGCGTCGAAGTCGGCGATCGTGCCCAGGTCGGGGTGGACCGCGTCGTGGCCCCCGTCTGCCGAGCCGACCGCCCACACCGATCCGGGCTCGCCGGGGCAGGCGGACAGCGTGTTGCCGGCGCCCTTGCGGTGGGTGGTGCCGACCGGGTGCACGGGAGGCAGGTAGACGACGTCGAAGCCCATCCCGGCGATGGCCGGCAGGCGTTTGGCGGCGGTGGCGAAGGTCCCGGAGCGCTGCTGCCCGGGGGCGGTGCCGAGCTGGGCGCCCTCCGACCTCGGGAAGAACTCGTACCAGGAGCCGAAGAGCGCCCGTTCGCGGTGCACGACGACGCCGGTGCGCCGGGACCTGGTGACGAGTCGCCGGATCGGGTGGCGTTCCATCTCGGCCAGGACCTCGGAGGTGAGCGCCGAGGCGAAGCGGTCCAGCGGATCCCTGGTGGTGTCCCGCAGCACCTTGGCCGCCCGGGTGAGAACCGGTGTGCGGGGGACGCGGCGGCCGGCGCGGGCGAGCAGGCGAGCGCCCTCCTCCAGCACGAGTTCGGTGTCCTGCCCGAGGGGCAGCTTGACCCGGGCGGCGTGGTCCCAGGTGGTGAAGGGGTCGGTCCACGCCTCGACCGAGAACGACCACACCCCCTCGTGGGGGAGGCTGATCTCGGCCTCGTGGCGGTCGGTACCGGGCGCGTACTCACGCATGGGCACGAGGCGTTCGCGGCGCCCCTCGGGCGAGTACACGACGACTCCGGCGGCAAGGGAGTCGTGGCCCTCGCGGATGACCGTCGCGCCCACGGTGAAGCGTTCTCCGGGTACCGCTTTCACCGGGCCGAGGTCGTTGTCTGGAGAGATGTCGAGGATGGGCAGGCGTCCGATCACTGGCTACACCGTCATTGTCGTGGTTCGGGCGATGTGGGTATCGATTTTTCTTGCGGAAGGAAGAAATAACCTGGTGTTAATGCAACGCAAGACGGAGTTAACGAAGAGGCGGATCTAAAACTGTCCGGATTGCGGCTTCGGTGCACCCCGCTGTCTATCGTCTGCCCTCTTGTGGTGTTTGGCGGAGTGTCGAGGCCGGATAATTAATGTGACTCTCCTCACACTGGCCCTAGGTGCCTGGGCCTGGTATTTGTCAGGTTTCGCCTGGGTAAACCTCGCAAATCAGCCATAAGAAGACACCTGATTCAGGAGCCTCTGTAGTTGTTTTCGGGTGATCTGAGATGAAAGGACGGAAAACTGATCGGTCATGTTGGGCGGTGCGCGGTGGTGGGTAGGGATCACCGAATGCACCCCATGGGTGTCGGGACGTATTCCGGACATTCCCGCGTTCCTGAATGACCACAGGGGAACCTTTTGTCTCGCATTCGGACGCCTGTCGCCGCGGGAGTCCGCGTACCGGTGCGGATTCGCCCGGCGCGGGCCGGGCGTGCCCCGGCTGTGCGGCGTTCCGTGGGTGCGTTCGATCCGGGCGCTTTGCCACGGATTGGGCAAGCTTTTCGGTGACACGCCGGATTCGGCACGACGGGCTTTACGGCTCCTCTGCGAGCGTGGACGGTGCAGTGCCCTGTCCGCGCGAGGCGGGGTCAGGGCGTCACACGGCCGAGGGGGGGGCGACGTGACGGAGCCGAACCAGGACGGTCCGCCGCAGGAGAAGGGGGACCGGGGCGGAGACCGGGCGCCGGGGCACCCGGGGGAGGCGGGGGAGGTGGGCCGCTCCGACGACCGGGCCGACGCGTCGCAACCCGGTGCCGGTGACCGGCCCACCGCTCCGGAGCCCGACGCGGAGGGCGGGTCCGAGGCGCCGCGCCGGAAGAGGCGGACCGACCTGCTCGCCCTGCCCCTGGTGGGCGCGCTCAGGGACCGGGTGTCGTCCTGGGGCGCCGGGGACGGGCACGGGCAGGGAGAGGGCACCGCCGAGGAGCGCAAGGACGCGCTCCGGCGGCTCACGGGGATGGGCGCCGTCGCCGGACTGCTGGTCGCCGCGCTGGTCATGCCGTGGGTGGGCGGGCTGGGGCTCGTCGGCAGGGACACGGCCGCCGCGTTCATGGCCCTGCCCAGCGACCTGAAGGTCTCACCGGTGGCGGAGCGCGTGCTCCTCACCGACGTCGACCACAACCCGATCGCGGAGGTCGCCGACCGCGAACGCGAGGTGGTGCCCCTGGACGCGATCAGCCCGTGGGTGCCCGCCGCGCTCATGGCCGTCGAGGACGACCGGTTCTACGAGCACTCCGGGCTGGACCTGCGCGGAGTCCTGCGCGCCGCCATGCGCACCGCGCAGGGGGACACCCAGGGCGGCTCCACCATCACCCAGCAGTACGTCAAGAACCTGCTCATCGAACAGGCCTCCACCGAGGAGGAGGTGGAGCGCGCCAGCGAGCAGACCCTGGGACGCAAACTGCTGGAGCTGCGCCACGCCATCGCCCTTGAGGACCGCCTCACCAAGGACGAGATCATGGAGGGCTACCTCAACCTCGCCTACTTCGGGGCGGGCGCGTACGGCATCGAGGTGGCGGCCCAGCGCTACTTCTCCGTCTCCGCCGCCGACCTGGACCCGGCGCAGGCCGCCACCATCGTCGGACTCGTGCGCAGCCCCTCCTACTACGACCCGCTCACCAACCGCGAGGCCGCGCGCGAACGACGCGACCTGGTGCTGGAGCGGATGGGCGCGACCGGTCACCTGGAGGCGGAGGAGGTCGAGGAGCACGGGAGCAGGGGGCTGGCCCTGGACCCGACCGAGCGCGGCGGCAGCTGCTACCACGGGGAGCAGCCGTTCTTCTGCGACTTCGTCATGCGCTGGCTGCGCGGTTCCAACGTGCTCGGTGAGCTCCAGGAGGAGCGCGAGGAGGCGCTCACCAAGGGCGGCATCACCGTGCGGACCACACTCGACAACGACGTGCAGCGGGCCGCGGAGGAGGCCATCGAGAAGTACGTCCCGGCGGAGGAGTCCACCAAGTTCGCCGCCCAGGCGGTCGTCGAGCCCGGCACAGGCCGGATCAGGGGCATGGCGCAGAACCTGCGCTACGGCTTCGACGACGAGGAGGTCGGCACGACCTCCATCAACCTGGCGGTGGACAGCGAGGCCGGCGGTTCGCTCGGCTACCAGGCGGGGTCGACGTTCAAGACGTTCACCCTGGCCGCGGCCCTGCACTCCGGGCTGGACTACGGCACCAGCTTCTCCTCGCCCAAGAGCGTCTCGGTCGGGGGGCTCAAGAACTGCGACGGCGGCGTGATGTCCGGGTGGAGCGTGAGCAACGCCGGGGAGAGCGACGGCGGCGAGCACAACATGATCAGCGCGACCAAGGGGTCGGTGAACACCTACTTCGCGCAGCTCCAGAAGCGTGTCGGCCTCTGCGAGACCTCGGAGATGGCCGAACGGGTGGGCATCCACCGCGCCGACGGCGCACCGCTGGAGGTCTGGAGCTCCTTCACCCTGGGCGACCAGGAGGTGTCCCCGCTGACCGTCGCCAACGCGTACGCCACCTTCGCCGCCCGGGGCACCTACTGCGAGCCCGTCCCGGTGACGTCCGTGCGGATCGGCCGTGAGGGGGAGGAGGGCACCCGGGAGGTCGAGGTCCGCAGCGAGTGCGAGGAGGGCAGGATCCGACGCGACGTCGCGGACGGGGTCAACCACCTGCTCCAGCAGACGTTCAAGGGGGGCACCGCCAACGGCCTCGGCCTCGGACGCCCGGCCGCGGGCAAGACCGGCACCACCGACAACGCCGCCTACGCCTGGTTCGCCGGACACACGCCGAACCTCGCCTCCTCGGTCGTGGTCGGCGACATGCGCGGCGGTGAGGAGAACCCGCTCCAGGGCGTGACCATCGGCGGGCGCTACTACGGCATCGTCTACGGCGGCACGCTGCCCGGCCCCATCTGGCAGGCCACCATGCGCAAGGCCACGGCCGACCTCCCGGCGGAGAGCTTCGGCCCGTCGCCGAAGGCGTACGGCAACCCGTCGGCGAAGCCGCCCAGGGGCGGGGGCGACGAGGAGGACGACGACGCCTGACCGCTTCCGCGGGGAGGCGGGACCGCTCGGTGTCCCGGGCGCGGACGAGGGCCGTGGGGAGGAAACACCCCACGGCCCTCGTTGTTGACGCATAATGGAGTGAAACCGACAGGGGAGCGCGTGAGCGCTGAGAGTGCGGCCCAGGCCGCAGACCCTTACACACCTGATCTGGGTCATGCCAGCGAAGGAAGTCGTAGGAACCCGTCTCCGGAAGGCGTGCTCCCGCGCAACCGGGACCCCCCGGCGCGCGGTGCCGTCCGGCGCCGCTCTTGGCCACATGGGCCCTCGTCCACCCCGACGAAGGGACACCACCTGATGAGTACCGAACCCCGCCGCACCGGCTTCTGGCGTGACCTCCTCGGACAGCTGCGCGGCTGGCGCACCGTCGACATCGTCGTGGCGGCCGTGATCGGCGTCGCCGTCGGCGTCGTCTTCTGGCTCTGGAACATCGTCTGGTCGGTCACGACGCCGCTCTTCGTCGGGTTCCCGCCCGCGCAGGCGGTGGTCTACGGCATGTGGCTGCTCTCCGGCGTCCTCGGCGGGCTGATCATCCGCAAGCCCGGCGCCGCGCTGCTCACCTCGGTCGCGGCCTCCTCTGTGTCGGCGGTCCTGGGCACCCAGTGGGGGGTCACGGTGATCCTCGACGGAACGCTCCAGGGCATCCTTCCCGAGCTCGTCTTCCTCGCCTTCGGCTACCGGCGCTGGGGCATGGGCGTGGCCGTGCTCGCGGCGGCCGTCGCCGGCCTCTCCCCGGCCATCCGCGACAACATCGCCTACAACGTGGCCTGGCCCCTGCACCTCCAGGTCGTCTACGGCGTCATCGTCGTGATCAGCGCGGCGGTCATCGCGGGAGTGGGCGCACGGCTCCTCACCACCGCCCTGGCCAGGTCCGGCGCGCTGGCCCCCTTCCCGTCGGCCAAGGGCTGACCCGTGGCCGACCACAACCGCCGCGGTCCCGCCGGGGCGACCGCGCAGCACCCGACCGCACCGCCCGCCGCACGGTCCACCGGGGGTCGGGGCGCTCGTGTCGAGCTGTCCGGCTGGGGCTGGCGCCACTCCGGCCGCGACACGTACGCGCTGCGCGGGGTCGACCTCACGGTCGAGCCCGGTGAGCGCGTGCTCCTGCTCGGAGCCTCCGGAGCGGGCAAGTCCACCCTGCTGCACTCCCTGGCCGGGCTCACCGGCCCCGACAGCGCCCTCAACGGAGACCAGGAGGGGACACTGCTGGTCGACGGCCGCCCCGCCGACCGGAGCCGGGGCGCGGTCGGCCTGGTCGGCCAGGATCCGGAGACGCAGCTGGTGATGGCCCGCGCGGGCGACGACGTCGCCTTCGGCCTGGAGAACCTGGGGGTGGACCCCAGCCTGATCTGGCCCCGGGTGGACCACGCGCTGGACTCGGTCGGCTTCCCGTACGGGCGGCGCCACTCCACCGGCGCCCTGTCGGGCGGTGAGAAGCAGCGGCTGGTCATCGCCGGGGCGCTCGCGATGCGGCCGCGCCTGCTCCTGCTGGACGAGCCCACCGCCAACCTCGACCCTGCCGGTGCCGCGCTGGTGCGCGGGGTCCTGGAACGCCTGCTGGCCGAGACGGAGGCGACCCTGGTCCTGGTCGAGCACCGGGTCGCGGACGTGGTCGGTCTGGTGGACCGGGTCGTGGTCGTCGAACCCGGCGGCGGTGTGATCGCCGACGGCGACCCCTCCGCCGTGTTCGCCGAGCACGGGCGCTCCCTCGCGGAGCGGGGAGTGTGGATCCCGGGGAACGGCCCCGTGCCCGACCTGGCCCCCGCCCCGGGCGGCGGCCCCCGTCTGGAGGCCGTGGGCGTCGCGGCGCGCACCCCCTTCCAACTGGGCATGCGCGCCGCGCCGCGAAGGGTGGTGCTGGACGGCGTGGACCTCGTGGTCGCGGCCGGTACCGCGACCGCCCTGACCGGGCCCAACGGGGCGGGTAAGTCCACGCTGCTGTCACTGGTGGCGGGGCTGTCCCGACCCCACCGGGGCGAGGTCCTTCCGCGCGGCCCCCTGGCCGGCGCTGACCGCCGCCCGCTGGTGCGCTGGCCCGCACGGCTCCTGGCCCGGCACGTGGGCACCGTGTTCCAGCACGCGGAGGACCAGTTCGTCACCGGAACCGTGCGGGACGAGCTGCGCTTCGCGCCGCGGCGGGCCGGGGCGGGCGAGGCGGAGACGGAGCGCCGGGTGGACGAGCTGTTGGAGCGGCTGCGCCTGACCAGGCTGGCCGACGTCCACCCCTACACCCTCTCGGGCGGTGAGAAGCGGAGGCTGTCGGTGGCCACGGCCCTGAGCTCGGGCCCCTCGCACGCGCCCGACGTCCTCGTCCTGGACGAGCCGACCTTCGGCCAGGACACCCGGACGTGGACGGAGCTGGTCGAGCTGCTGGGGGCGCTGAGGGCCGAGGGGCGGGCCGTCGTCATGGCCACCCACGACGAACTGCTCCTGCGGCACCTCGCGGACGTGCGCGTGCGCGTGGCGGAGGGCCGCGCGGTCCCGGACACGGTCGCGGGGACGGGGGAGGTGGGCGGATGAGTGCGTCGCAGGACCGGAACGGGACGGGTGGCGACGCCCTGACCCTGGACGTGCCGCAGGACGGGGGAGCGCGCTACTGGCTCGCCCGGCTCAACCCTGCGGCCAAGCTGCTGGCCGCCCTGGTGCTGGGGATCGGTCTGATCCCCGCGGTGGACGCGGTCACCGGAGGCGTGGTCCTGGCCGGTGTGCTGCTGCTCCTGCCGTTCAGCGGGATCGACCGGCGCACGCTGCTCGTCCTGGGCGGTCCGTTCCTGCTCATGGGTCTGTCCAACGGCCTGGTCAACTACCTGTACGGCGAGCACGGGGCGGAGGGCGCACTGGGTGCGGCGGTGCGCCTGCTCGCCATCGCCCTCCCCGGCCTGGTCGCGGCCGTGACCAGCGATCCGACGGAGATGTCCGACGGGCTCGTGCAGAGGCTCAAGGTGCCCGAGCGTCCCGCCATGGGGGTGCTGGCGGCGCTGCGGCTCATCCCCCTGCTCGCCGACCAGTGGCGGACCGTGACCCTGGCGAGGCGGGCACGCGGCCTGGAGGCCGGGCGCAACCCGGTGCGGATGGTCACGCTGTTCTTCGGCAGGCTGTTCGCGCTGCTGGTGCGGTCCATCCGGACGGGGACCCTGCTGGCCACGGCGATGGACGCGCGGGCGTTCGGCACGGGGCCCCGCACCTGGGCCCGGGAGAGCCGCTGGCGGGTCGCGGACACGCTCCTCCTCACGGGGGCCGCCCTGCTCCTGGCGGCGGCGTACGCGCTGTCCTCGCGGCTCGGGACCCTGGTGCTGCTGTTCTCCTGACCCGGGTGGTTAGGTGGCCCAGGACAGTGACGTCGAAGTGGAAGAGGTGGAGTTCGTGGGCGAGTTCGTGCGCGTGGAGGCCGATCCGGACCACCCGGCGGTGGCCGTGATCCGGTTGGACCGGCCGAAGGTGAACGCGCTCAACGCGGTCCTGACGGCGGAGATCGCCGAGGCCGCCACCAGGGTGTCCACGGACCGCGCGGTACGCGCCGTGGTGATCTACGGCGGCGAGCGCGTGTTCGTGGCGGGCGCCGACATCAAGGAGATGGCGGACCGCACCCACGCCGAGATGCTGGAGTACGGGCGCAACCTCCAGAACGCCCTGACCCTGGTGGCCCGCATCCCCAAGCCCGTCGTGGCAGCCGTCACCGGGTACGCGCTGGGAGGGGGGCTGGAGCTGGCGCTGGCCGCCGACTTCCGGGTCGTGGGGGAGGGGGCCAGGCTGGGGGTCCCCGAGATCCAGCTCGGCGTCATCCCCGGGGCGGGCGGCACCCAGCGGCTGCCGCGCCTGGTCGGCCCCGCGCGGGCCAAGGAGATGATCTTCAGCGGACGCCACGTGCGGGCGGAGGAGGCGGGTCGGATCGGCCTGGCCGACGAGGTCGTCCCGGACGGGGACGTCTACGGGGCGGCCGTGGCCCTGGTCGCCGGGTACGCGGCGGGGCCGGCCGTCGCGCTGGCCGCGGCCAAGGAGGCCGTCGACAGGGGGCTGGAGACGGATCTGGACTCGGGGCTGGAGATCGAACGCCTGCACTTCGCCGGGTTGTTCGCGACCGAGGACCAGAAGACCGGGATGCGGAGCTTCGTCGAGCAGGGGCCGGGCAAGGCCGAGTTCAGCGGGCGCTGAGAGGCGGACCCGCGCAGTTCGGGACGGGTGCCGCCGATGGCTTCGGCCGGGGCGCCCGTCCCGCCCTTCCCCAGGGTTTTTGTTGTTTCCTGGCACGGTTTTAGTTATTTGTCAGGTTAAGTAGTGATCGGGACCTGCCCCCCTCGTCCGGATCCGGCCAGTCGAGACGCGGGGGGAGGAACCGGCCACGCCAGTTTTCCGTCATACTCGGTGATGGTCGTCCGAGGACGGACGGGTCGCCGGACCCCCATGACTCTCCGGCGGTGCCGAACAGGCCGCACCGGCCCGAGACGGGCCACACAAACCAATGGTGACCCATCCCCCGGCCGATAAGCTGGACGTGGTGGTATGCGGTCTTTTGAGGGGATGAGTTCTCGATGGCAATGTCGGCAGGTTTCCCCACGGGTGAGGAGCTGCCGGAGCGCATCGGCCACTACGTGATCCGCCGCCGCATCGGGCAGGGCGGAATGGGCGTGGTGTACCAGGCCGAGGACCCCCGGACCGAGCAGTTCGTCGCGGTGAAGGTCCTCAAGCCGGAGGTCGCGGGCGACCACATCGCCCGGGCACGGCTGGCCCGCGAGGTCGAGACCATGCGCCGGGTGCAGAGTCCCAACGTGGCCGAGGTCATCGACGCCGACACCCAGGCCGAGCTTCCGTGGGTGGTCACCGAGTACATCCCCGGCCCCACCCTGGACGCGACCGTCACCGACCACGGCCCGCTCCGGGGCCGCGCGCTCACACGCTTCATCACCGGGCTCGCCCGGGCGATCAAGGACATCCACGCGGTGGAGGTGATCCACCGCGACCTCAAGCCGGGCAACGTGATCATCTCCAACGGTGAGCCGATCGTCATCGACTTCGGCATCGCGCACGCCGTGGACGGCGCCAAGCTGACGCAGACCGGCACGTTCGTCGGCACTCCCAGCTACCTGTCCCCCGAGGTCATCGAGGGTACCGACCTCGGGCCCGCCACGGACATCCACGCCTGGGGCGGCACGGTCGCCTTCGCCTCCACGGGACGTCCGCCGTACGGTTCGGGCTCCTTCGAGGTCATCTTCTTCCGCATCCTCAACGGCGAGATCGACATGGACGGGATGCACGAGGCGCTGCGGCCGCTGGTCAACCGCGCGGTCTCCCGCGACATGCGCGGCCGCCCCTCGGCCGAGCAGCTGGTCAACGAGGCGGGACGCCTCAACCTCGACCTGCCCTGGACCGAGGACCAGGGGGTCCGGTCCACCGGGCTCACCGGCAACCACACCGTGTACAACCCCTCCGTGGGCGCAGGGCCCGCGGCCTCCGACGCGGCGGACAGCGCCAGCGGCGGGTACTCCTCGGGCGGTAGCGGTAGCGGGGGCGGGGGGCTGGGCGGAGCCGCGGCCGGGGCCGCCCTCGGCGGAGCAGCCGGCTACCTGGCCGGACGCGGGTCCCACGGCGACGAGGGCTGGGGCCCCGCGCACACCAGCAGCGGTGCCAACCCGGCCTCCAGCGCGTGGTCCGACCCGGCCGGGACCCCGAGTTCCACCCACGCGGCCCACTCGGGCGGGTGGCGCGCCGACGAGGAGGCCACCGACGACCTGTCCGGTGCCGGGAGAGCCCAGCGGGGCTGGAGCGACCCGGAGTCGACCGACGACCTGGGCGGGCTACGGGGGACCGAGCCGATCACCCCGGGAGGCGCCGACGACCTCGACGACCAGCAGGGCACCACGCGGATCAGCGCGGTGGGCGCCGGGGACGACCCGGGCGACGCGGGCAGTACCCGGCGCATCCGTCCCGACGAGCCGCCCCGGGACGACCCGCAGGGGACCATGATGATGGACCCCGTGGAGCCCGGCCGGGGGCGCCGCCAGCCCGTGGCGCCCGAGGACGAGTACCAGGCACCGCACACGCAGTTCTTCAACACTCCCCTGCACAAGGGCGACTTCGCGGACATCCTCACGCCCGTCGACCAGGGGCGCGGCAGCAGTAACACGCAGGAGTTCAGCGAGGACGACTACGAGGAGCGGGGCGGCTGGCTGAGCCGCTTCAAGCGCGGAAGCAACGACCGGGTCGGGGACTACTTCCGGGGTGACGAGGAGGGCGTCGACGCCGACGGCGACGGCTACATCGACGAGGAGTACGAGGCCGAGTCGTGGCGGATGCACCCGCTGGTGCTCATCCCCGTCATGGTCGCGCTGGCCGGTGTGGCCCTGTGGTTCCCCTGGTTCGGCGTCGGGCTGGGCGTCGTGATCATCGCGGGCCTGGGCGCGCTGGACGTGGTCAAGGCGGAGCACGCGCGCCGCCTCCAGACACGCGGGCCGCGCAACTCCGACAGCATGGTGGTGGCGCTCAGCTTCCCGTGGGCGTTCGGGCGGATGGCGCTGCGCACGGTCGGGTTCGGCCTGATCTACCTGTTGGCCGGAATCCTGGTCGGCATGGTCTACGCCACGCTCGTGGAAGCGACGCCCGGCCAGGGCGCCAACTACACCGGTGCCTTCGCGATCTTCGTGATGATCCTGCTCAGCTACATCATGCCGAGCGGCCGCGAGGCGCGGCACCAGGCGGTGTGGCTGGTGGAGCGGGCCCGGTTCCGGAGCCTGTACCTGTACATCGGCGTGATCATCGGCATCATCCTGCTGACCATGCTGATCCTGTCGATCGGGCTGACCTCGGCCCCGGACTGGGCGCCGCTCGGCGGACCGTCCGACTGGTTCAGCGAGTAGCGGGGCAGGCCCCCTCCCGGTGCGGGGAGGGGGCCTTGCCGCTCTCCGGCGGTCCACTGGTGGTGCGACCGGTTCGCTCCCGCCGCGCGGCACCTAGGGTGGTGGACACGCCGACAACCGTCGCCGGGTCGGGCCTGGTCGCCCGCTCGTCGCGGAGCCGAGGAACCAGGCGGCACGGTAGTGGTTAGGGTTTCCTAAGTCACACTTGGGGCCAGGGGTTGGTCTTCAAGCTACTACCCAGTAACATCTGGTGTATCGGCACATCGCGGGACCGGCCTTGACGTGAAAGGCGGCCCCGCCGTCGAATGACCGAACGGCATTCGGCATTGTTGGCAGAACGGGGCGCACCAGCGTCCGCCCGCCACACGGCGGATCAGAGTGCAGGGAGGTCGGCCACCGGCCATGAATATTGTCGTTTTGGTCAAGCAGGTCCCGGACACGGCGACCGAACGGAAGCTCAACGCCGACGACAGGACGCTCGACCGCGCAGCGTCCGACGGCGTCATCAACGAGCTCTGCGAGTACGCGATCGAAGAGGCTCTCCTGCTCAAGGAGAAGCACGGCGGCGAGGTCACCGTCCTGACGATGGGCCCGGACCAGGCCACGGACTCGATCCGCAAGGCCCTGTCCATGGGCGCCGACAAGGCCGTCTTCGTCAACGACGACGCGCTGCACGGTTCCGACGCGCTCCAGAGCGCCTACGCGCTCGCGCAGGCCCTGGGCACGCTCGAGTTCGACCTGGTCGTCCTCGGCTCGGAGTCCACCGACGCCCGCACCGGTGTCATGGGTGCCGCGCTCGCCGAGTACCTCGGCCTGCCCCAGCTCACGCTGGCCGGCAAGGTCGACATCGACGGCGGCGCCATCAGGATCCAGCGTCAGACCGACTACGGCTACGACGTGGTCGAGGCTCAGCTCCCGGCGGTCGTCTCCGTCGTGGAGAAGATCAACGAGCCCCGCTACCCGTCCTTCAAGCTGATCATGCAGGCGAAGAAGAAGCCGGTCGACAAGAAGTCCGCGGCCGACGCGGGCATCGACACCGGCAAGGTCGGTCTGGCCAACGCCACCACCGAGACCGTCGACTTCGCCGCGGCGCCGCCGCGCGCCGCGGGCACGATCGTCAAGGACGAGGGTGACGGCGGCGTGAAGATCGCCGACTTCCTCGCCCAGAAGAAGTTCGTGTAGGTCAGACGAGAGACTCAGGAAGGATCAGGGATTATGGCTGAGGTCCTCGTCCTCGTCGACCACGTCGACGGACAGGTCAAGAAGGTCACCACCGAGCTGCTGACCGCGGCCCGCCGTATCGGCGAGCCCGCGGCCGTGTGGATCGGTGAGGGCGCGGAGTCGGGCAAGGCCGTGCTGGCCGAGTTCGGCGCCGAGAAGGTGTACGTCGCTCCCGCCGAGCTCAACGACTACGTCGTCGCTCCCAAGGCCGAGCTGCTCGCGAAGCTGGCCCAGGACAAGGGCGCCGCCGCGATCCTCGTCTCGGCGACCGCCGAGAACAAGGAGATCGCCGGGCGCACCGCCGTCAAGCTCGGCTCGGGCGTGCTCACCGACGTCGTCGCCGTCGACGCCGACGTGGTCACCGAGCACAGCATCTTCGGTGGAACCACCGTCACCCACGCCCGCGTGAGGACCGGTGTGCCGGTCGTCGCCGTCCGCCCGAACTCGGTCCCGGCCGAGGCCGCGGCCGGCGCCGCCGTCGAGGAGGCCGTCTCGGTGGACGTCTCCGACGCCGCCAAGGCCGCCAAGGTCGTGGAGCGCGTGGTCCAGGAGCAGGGCGAGCGCCCCGAGCTGGCCGAGGCCGCGATCGTGGTCTCCGGTGGCCGCGGCGTCGGCTCCGACGACTTCTCCGTCGTCGAGGGTCTGGCGGACTCGCTGGGCGCCGCTGTCGGCGCCTCCCGCGCCGCCGTCGACTCCGGCTGGTACCCGAACCAGTTCCAGGTCGGCCAGACCGGTAAGACGGTCAGCCCGAACCTGTATCTGGCGCTGGGCATCTCCGGTGCGATCCAGCACCGTGCGGGCATGCAGACCGCGAAGAACATCGTCGCGGTCAACAAGGACCCCGAGGCGCCGATCTTCGAGCTCGTCGACTTCGGTGTCGTGGGTGACCTGCACAAGGTCGCTCCGCAGCTCACCGAGGAGATCAACAAGCGCAAGTAGGCACACGCGCGCAACACCCCGGACGCCCGGCCAGGACCACCTGGCCGGGCGTCCGTTCTGTGTGGGACACCGCCGGAAACCCCGTTGCGGACAGCCCGGTATCCCGTCCGCGGGATCGGTGCGTCGGTGCGAAGCGGGGCGGGGACGCGCCGGGCCGGGGCCGGACGGTTTCCGGGGGATGACCGCGTGGAGGGGATGTCGTTGCGCGCGTCACCTACCCGTCATCCGAGGAAGCGGCGAAGGCCCTTCCCGTGTCCCGGAGGGCGGGGACGCGGGAGCGGTCGGCAGCGGCTGGTGCGGGGGGACGGTCCTGCGCACCCGGGCCGAGGGCGACAAGCAGCTCGCCGCCCGCCCCCGGGACCCTTGCGGGCCGCCGGGTTTTCCGGTGGAGGGGGTCGTGGAAGGGCTGACGGGGGAATCTTGCAGAAAGTAACCGAACGGTGTCAGATCGGGACATGTTGCCTTCGCGGTGGGACGTGTGCTGCCTGAACTGGCTTTTCCGGTCGAAGGCGGGGAAGAGCCGCGGTGCCGCCTGTGGCCGATATCGGACACGTGAGGTGTGGGTGCGGCAGGTGTGCCAGGTGTGGCGGCAGGGATTGCGGGAACGATGCCATCACTTCGGCCCGACCCGGCCGCGGCACTGCTTCCGACAGAACTCCGAAGGAGTCCCATGGAGGGCTACGAGGCCCAGATCGGCCTCGTGCTGGTCTTGGTCGTGGTGAACGCCGTCTTCGCCGGCAGCGAGATCGCACTGATCACGCTGCGGGAGGGGCAGCTCAGGAGGCTGGCGGAGAGCGGCCCCGGCGGCCGTGCGGTGGCGAAGCTGGCCCGCGACCCCAACCGGTTCCTGGCCACCATCCAGATCGGCATCACCCTGGCCGGGTTCCTCGCCTCGGCCACGGCGGCCGTGTCGCTGGCCCGGCCACTGGTCGAACCCCTCGGCTTCCTCGGTTCCTACGCGGCTCCGGCCTCCGTCGTCCTGGTGACCGTCGTACTGACCTTCGTCACCCTGGTCCTGGGCGAACTCGCGCCCAAGCGCATCGCCATGCAGCGGGCCGAACCCTGGGCCCTCCTCGTCGCCAGGCCGCTCAACGCCCTCGCCGTGCTGTCGCGCCCCGCCGTGTGGCTGCTCAGCGTCTCCACCGACCTGGTGGTGCGTCTGGGCGGGGTGGACCCCAAGGCGAACAGGGACGAGGTCTCCGAGGAGGAGCTCCGGGAGATGATCTCGGCGAGCGGCGACATGACCCCCGAGCAGCGGACCATCCTCTCCGGCGCGTTCGAGATCACCGACCGCATGCTGCGCCAGGTCCTGGTCCCGCGCCGCGACGTGGACGCCGTCCCCGCGTCCCTGCCCGCGGGCGAGGCCGCCCTGCTCCTCGCCGAGCACGGCCACTCGCGGGCACCCGTGGTCACCGTCGGGGACGTGGACGACGTCGTCGGCATCGTGCACTGGTCGGACCTGGTCCGGGGAGAGGGGGACGCGGGCGCCCTCGCCCGCGATCCGCTGCTGTTACCGGACTCCCTGTCGGTGTCGCAGGCGCTCCGGAGGATGACCGGAGAGCGCCAGCAGATGGCGGTGGTCATCGGGGAGAGCGGCGCGGTCGCGGGCATCGTCAGCATGGAGGACCTGCTGGAGGAGGTCGTCGGTGAGATCTACGACGAGACCGACTCCGACGACCGGGTCCCCACCCGGTTGGAAGGAGGCGTCCTCCGCGTCCCCGGCACCTACCCCGTCCACGAGCTGGAGGGCCTCGGCGTCGTTCTCACCTCGCCCCCCGAGGGCAGCTACGTCACGGTCGCCGGGATGGTCCTGGTCGTGCTCGGCCACATCCCCGAGGGGCCGGGGGAGAGCGTCGACCTGGGCGGGTGGACCGCCAGGGTCACCGAGGCCGACGGCCGGGTCGTCAGCGAACTGCTGCTCGTCCCCCACGGGTGACCACCCCCGTGCGGTCGGCGCGTGCGGGTCCGCCCCCGGACGGGGTCCATGGGCGCCGGACGACACCGACTCCCTGAACAGTTCACCAAGGAGCGGCAAGCCCTGTTGCCCGCGCGGTCCTTCCGGGACACCGTTGCGGAGAGTGAAGCCGACACCAGGGGGATCCCGATGACCGCCGATCAGACACCCGCCCCCTACACGGGCCTTGACCGGATGACCATCGGCGGAGAGTGGCGCCACGGCTCCTCCGGTGACGTCCACGAGAATGTCGACCCCTACGACGACAGGGTCCTCGCCGAGATCCACCTGGCCGACGCCGACGACGTCGACCTCGCCTACCAGGCGGCCGAGCGCGCGTGGCCGATCTGGGCGGAGACCCCCGCCTACGAGCGGGCGGAGGTGTTCCGCCGCGCTCTCCGCGTCTTCGACGCGCGCCGCACCGAGATCGTCGACTGGCTCGTCCGCGAGGCCGGAGCCGTCCGGGACCGGGCCGAGTTCGAGTGGGGGCTGGTCCGCAGCGGCATGGCCGAGGCAGCCTCCTACCCCACCCGCGTCGAGGGCCGCATCCTGCCCGGGCTCACCCCGGGGAAGGAGAACCGCGTCTACCGCGAGCCCCTGGGCGTCGTCACCGTGATCAGCCCGTGGAACTTCCCGCTCCAGCTCTCCCACCGCTCCGTCGCGCCCGCGATCGCCCTCGGCAACACCGTCGTCCTCAAACCGGCGGAGAACACCCCGATCACCGGTGGTGTCCTCCTCGCCCGCATCTACGAGGAGGCGGGGCTGCCCCCCGGCGTGTTCAACGTGGTCCTCGGCAAGGGCGGCCAGATCGGCGACGCGCTCGTCACGCACGAGGCCTCGCGGATGGTGTCCTTCACCGGGTCGACCGACGTGGGGCGCCACATCTCACGGCTGATCCCGCTCAAGAGGCGCGCGCTCGAACTGGGCGGCAACTGCCCCGTCGTGGTGCTGGACGACGCGGACCTGGACCTGGCGGCCGACGCCGCGGTGTTCGGCTCCTACTACCACCAGGGCCAGATCTGCATGGCCACGAACCGGATCATCGCCACCACAGGCGTTCACGACGAGCTGGTCGACCGGATCATCGCGCGGGTCCGGGCCCTGCGGGTCGGGGACCCGAGGGACCCCGCGACCCAGATCGGCCCCGTCATCGACGACGACCAGGCCGAGGGCGTTCGCGACCTGGTGGACAGGTCGGTCGAGGTCGGAGCACAGCTCCTGCTGTCCGGTGAACCGGGCGGTCCGGCCGGCAGGGTACTGCCTCCCTACCTGCTGCTCGCGGGCAACCACGCGCCGTGCGCATCCGAGGAGGTGTTCGGCCCGGTGGCCACGGTCATCAGGGCGACGGAGGAGGAGGACGCGCTCCGCATCGCCAACGACACCGAGTACGGGCTGGCCAGCGCCGTCCACACCAGGGACGCCGAGAGGGGCGTCCGGTTCGCCCGGCGGCTGCGGGTGGGCATGACACACGTCAACGACACCACCCTCAACGACGAGGCCAACACCGCGTTCGGCGGGGAGGAGCACTCCGGTCACGGGCGCTTCGGCGGGGAATGGGCGATCGAGGCGTTCACCACCGACCACTGGGTCAGCGTCCAGCACGTTCCCCGCGCCCTCCCGTTCGGCCTCGGCGGACGGTGAGGGCCGGGACGCCGGGGAGGGCCCGCGTCAGCGCCTGCGCAGCACCAGCAGCAGGTTCCAGGTGACGACCTCGCGCAGGAAGGGTACGTGCACGACCGGTTTCGCCCACCCGGGCAGGTAGCGGGGGCGGATGTCCACGGTGTCCACGTCGGAGCGCCCGCGCGCCCAGCGCAGCATCTCCTTGGCGTGCGCGGCGTACATGCTGCGCCCGAAGTCGTTCTTGGGCCGTCGGCCGTTGCGCCGGGCGAACCGTTCCGCCGCGTACGAGCCGCCCAGGTAGTGCCACGGGGAGGTCTCGTGCCCGCCCCACGGGGACAGCCACAGCGTGTACGACAGGTAGACCAGGCCGCCGGGCCTGGTCACCCGCACCATCTCGTCGGCCATCCGCACGCGGTCCGGCACATGCTCCAGCACGTTGGAGGAGAAGCACACGTCCACCGAACCCGTGCGCAGCGGCAGGGCCAGGGCGCTGCCCTGGACGCCGTGCGCATCGGCCTCGCGGCCGTGCAGCGTCATCTCGTGGGCATCGGAGTCCACGCACAGGCAGCGGGCCCCGGCGGCGCGGAGCTCGTCGGCGAAGTAGCCGGGGCCGCCGCCCACGTCCACGACGAGCCGCCCGTCCAGGGGCGTGTAGGAGCGCAGCTGGGCGACGGTGTCGCGGGCCAGCTCCCCGTAGAAGAACGCCGGGTCGGTCTGCTCCCTGCGGAACGCGGCGAACAGCCCCACCGAGCGCCCCAGGGTGGCGCGGAACGGCACGGTCCCGTCGGTGCGGGCGTCGGCGGAGGTCACGCGGAGCCCCCTTCGGTGGTCGCGGACGCGTCCATCACCACGAAGTGGCGCAGGTGCCGCCAGTGGTCGCCGCCCCAGTACTCGTCCGAGGCCGCGATCCGGCCGTCGGGAACCAGTTCGGCGATCCGCCCGGTGCGCAGGGTGTGCATCCTCATCGGCGCCGGGTAGCGGAGTACCACCCTCTGGGCCAGCGCGACCAGGGGCCACGGCACGTACCGGAACACCATCCCCTTGAAGGTGCGGCGCTCGGTCTCGGGTACGCCCAGGACCATCACGCCTCCGGGGCGCAGCACCCGGGCGAACTCGCGCACGTAGCCCTCGGCCAGTTCTGCCGGAAGGTGTTGCAGGACCAGGTCGGTGTACACCAGGTCGAACGAGTCGTCGTCGAACAGCGCCAGGTCGGGGCGCTCGTTCAGGGCGAAGGTGATCCGCCCTTCCGAGCGGTCCAGGCGGCGGGCCTCCTCCAGCATCGGAGCGGAGATGTCCACCCCGACGACCTCGTCGAAGTGTGCCGCCAGCGCGTTGGACAGCCGCCCGGCGCCGCAGCCGAAGTCGAGGACCCTGCCGCCTTCGGGGCGGATGCCCAGCTCGCCCAGGCGGGCGACCGCAGGATCGACGTCGGAGCGCCCCGAGGCGAGGAACTCGTCGTCGTCCCACCCGCCGTCGCGCTTGTCCGGGTCCACGCACACCGCCCACAGCGGCTCGGCGGAACCCAGGCGGGTCCAGTCACGGCGGACCTGTTCGAGCCCCACCGACATCACCTCCACGGTGCTCACGACCCCGCCGGAACGCTTTTCTGCATCATGTTCCTGTTATGGATACCCAGTTCATGGAGGCATGCGTCCGAGGTCAAGATGGAAAGTGGAACGTGTTGTATTCTGACACCCATTTTCCGGGTTGGCCAACCTACGGCGGGGAGAGATCGATGCCGCCTGTTTCCCCCACGGCGAGTGGACACGACGGCGCGGAGGTACAGGCGCCCGGCGGGGCACCCAGGGTACGCCGCCCCGCCGACGACCCCGACGGGGAGGGGCCGGGCCTCGGGGACCTGGCCGGAGCGGCCCTCTCCGCCCTGCGCCGCCTCTCGCGCGACCGGCTGGTCCTGGCGGGGCTGCTGGTCGTCGCGGCGGCGGTCGGCCTCAAGGCGTACGTTCTCACGCAGTCGTACTTCGTGGAGGACGACTACCTCTTCTTCGCCTCCGCGTACGCCAGCGACCTCGGTCCCGACTACCTCCTCACCCTCCACAAGGGCCACCTGATGCCGGGCGCGCTGTTCCTGGTGTACCTCCAGACCACGTTCTGGCCGTACGAGTGGTGGGTCAGCGCGGGCACCATGCTGGCGCTCCAGGCCGCCGCACTGCTGGGGTTCCTCCGTCTCCTGTGGGAGCTGTTCGGCCGCCGGTGGGCACTGCTCGTCCCGTTGACCGTGTACGCGCTGGCCCCGCTGACCGTGCCCGTCCTGGGGTGGTGGTCGGCGGCGCTCAACGCGGTGCCCTTCCAGCTCGCACTGGTGCTCGCCGTGCTGTGGACCGTGCGGCACCTGCGCACCGGCGACACGCGGTTCGCCTGGTGGGCCGTCGGGGCGGTCGTGTTCGGCATGCTGTTCACGGTCAAGGCGATGTTCCTGCCGCCGGTGCTGTTCGCGGTGGCCGTCGCCTTCCTCTACCCGAGCGCCCCGGTCCTCGCGATCCGCCGGGCCTGGGTGGTCCACCGTCCCTTCTGGGCGGCGATGGGCGTGCTCTTCGCCGCGTACACGGTGTTCTACCTGGGGCGGATGCGCGCGGGGGAGGGCGGCGAGGGAGCCGGCGTGCCCGAGAGCGAACCCGCCCTGACCATGCTGCGGGGACTGCTCACCGAGGTCTTCCCGGTCGGCGCCCTGGGCGGTCCGCCGGAGTGGGGGCCGGTCACACCGACCGGCGGACTCCTCGACCCGCCCGGCCCGGTCCTGCTCGCCTCCTGGGCGGTCCTCACCGTGATCGTGCTGGCGAGCCTCTGGCTGCGGCGCCGCTCCTGGCGGGCGTGGGCCCTGCTGCTGGGCTACCTGCTCGTCGTCGACATCGTCCCCACGATCATCGCGCGCGGCAGGTTCCAGGACGTTGCCGCCTCCGACCCCCGGTACGTGGCCGACGCCGCCCCCGTGTTCGCGCTGTGTCTGGCGCTGGCCTTCCTGCCGACGCGGGAGGAGAGGGCGCGCGCCCTGACCGGAGGTGCGGGGGACCGCGCGGGAACCGCGGCCGCGCCCTACCGGGTCCCTCCCCGACGTGCGGCCCGCACCGCCGCGGTCCTGGCGACACTGGCGTACACGGCATCGGCGGTGTGGTCCACGCACGCCTACGCGCAGACGCTCGGCGGCGACCGCCTCCAGTGGTACCTGGACACGGTGCGCGCCTCCCTGCGCGACGTCCCGGAGGAGGGCGGCCTGTACGCGCGTCCCGTCCCGGAGGACGTGGTGCTGGAGTGGAACGGTCAGCGCCGCCTCAGCTCGTGGGTCCTGCCGCCGTTGGCCGGGCCCGACATCGCCGAGCGGATGGTGACGCCGGAGGAGTCCGGGGCCGCGTACGTGTTCAACGACGCGGGCTACCTCGTGCCGGCGCGGCCGTCCGACAGCAGCTACGTCTTCGGCCCCGGATCCGAAGACTCCTGTCTGGAGCCCTGGGAGGGGCTCATGTCGTGGCCGGTGCGGGTACACGGCGGTCCCGCCCAGGTCGTCACCCTCGGCTACACGGCGGAGGAGGACGTCCCCGTGGTGGTCGCGCTGGGCGACGACTGGATCGAGGTGGACCTGCCCGCCGCGGACGAGAACGGCATCCGGTACATCCCCGCCGGAGCGCCGGGGCAGCAGCTGTCGGTGTTCCTGCCCGAGGACCCCGACGACCGGGGCGGGCTGTGCCTGAACTGGGTGTCCGTGGGCGGCATGGCACCCACGGTCGAGGACAACCCCTGGGAGCCCGAGGAGGACGACCGCACGGGCGGTGACGCGGACTAGGCCGTGTTCCGCGGATCATTCCGGGCTCGCAACCGCCAGGCTGCCTCTCGCTGCGCCGACCACGCTTGGACAGCCAGACCCGGGCTGACC
>NZ_JBHXQY010000075.1:0-32672 GCF_042716955.1 Nocardiopsis sp. NPDC058631
CCGCGGCCCCCAGGTCGACGGAACAGCCCCGGGCCCTGCGGCCGTACGGTCGCAGGGCCGGAAACCGAGAGCCTCCGCGAGGGCGGGCGTGTCGCGCCCCCTGGACGTCGGAGCGCCCGCCGCGGCGCGAGGCGGCGGCGTGGGCCGCACGCTCCGCGTTCCGGGCCGGCGCCGTCGGCGAGGGTTCCGGCACCCGTCGTATCCCCTGTCCCCTGCATCCCCATGGAGCGGGATCCCGTGTCACAGGACCCCCCGTACGACGGGTCCGCCGGTGTCGGGCGGCGCTGGACGAGGGAGTCGGGTGCGCCTGGTGGGTGCCGGACGAAATTCGATCAAGCCCCGACATCATTTCGGCGAACCGGAGACGGCCGTCGGACCTAGCCCTTGATGGCCTCATATTCGGCGACGATGGCGGCGGGGATGCGGCCGCGCTCATTGACGGGCTTCCCGGCGGCCTTCGCCCACGCCCGAATCTCGGCGCTGCGCTCACGGCTGGGCGCATTACGGCTACCGCGGCGAGCGGTGGCGCGGTTCGCCTTGGACGGGGCCTTGCGGGAGGCGTCGACGAACGGGTTAAGGGCCTCGCGAAGCTTGGAGGCATTACCCGCACTGAGGTCGATTTCGTACGTCGATCCGTCCAGACCGAACGTCACCGTCTCCTCGGCCTCGCCGCCGTCGAGGTCGTCGACCAGGAAAACCTGGACCTTCTGTGCCATGGAATCAAACCTTTCGGAAGAGCGGTGTCTGCACACCTGAATATAAAGCTATCTCGCGGGAACGCGGAAGACAATTCCCGGCGTGCCAGAAATCATCTGGCCCCGACCGTGGTTTCGGGGCTCGCCGAAGCAGCGCGGGTGCGGCGAGTTGCCCCGCGCACGCGGAGGACCGAGGCCAGGACCCCGAGCTCGGCGCAACCGGTCAAGTACCGTATCAACGCCCGTCGGATTCGGCGCGTTCCCCACCCTGGACAATCGGCGTCCCGTTCGTCGCCTCGGTCCCGCGGACCTCGGCAGCGCCCTTGTCGTCGCTCGCCCCCTGAGCCGCCTCGTCATTGCTGACCAGGCTTCCGTCCATCCGCCGCGGAGCCATCTCCTTGCGCAGCAGCTTGATGACGAAGGCACAGAAGACGGTACCGACAACCACCGGGGGGATGAGCGCCGACAATACGTCGATCAGTCCAGGGGGAAGCACCGTCGACAAAAAGTCACCCATCGAAGCGGTCCACCCTTCCTGGTTGTTACTTATTGCAGCAAATACCCGACTCAGTGTCGAGCCACTCCGGGGGATGACGCGCCGGGCAACCTGGCAAACGCATACCCGACATCATAGACATCGTTTGCCCCCGGTTTGACACCGGACGTACCCGAGCAGCCCCCCGCAAACCCCATGGGTGCCAATGTCCGGTCATAGGTACGGTGCCCTCGTGCGGCTCTGACCCGAACACGGGGTCTTGCGGGGTCGAATCACAACCCTTCGTCACCGTCCCGCCGAACTCGATGATGAGGGCGATCGGCTGGACGCAGGTACACATTACCTGCCCTGTTCCACCTCCATACCACCCGGTGCGCATAAGCGCCCCACACTGTGACCTCCGGAGCTGCCCCTCCGGGGCGCCGTATGGGGAACTCCGTACCAAGCACACCCGAAATCCTTTAGGCGCGGGCGGTACGAGCCGCGTCGTCGAGGCGCACAAGCATCCGCGTGTTCCCGAGGGTGTTGGGCTTAACCCGCTCCAAGTCGAGGAATTCGGCAACTCCCTCGTCATAGGAACGCAGTAGTTCCTCGTACACACGGGACGAGACAGGGGTCCCCTGGATCGGGGCAAAGCCGTGTTTGGAGAAGAAACCGGTCTCGAATGTCAGACAGAACACACGGCGCACACCCAACTCACGGGCCGTGTCGAGGAGCTCGGTCACGATTCGGTGTCCCACGCCGAAACCGCGCAGGGAGGGATCGACCGCGACGGTCCGTACCTCGGCCAGGTCCTCCCAGAGCACGTGCAGGGCTCCACAGCCCACCAGCCGCGGCTCGGCCTCCGAGGGGACCTCTCGTGCGGGATCCGACCCGGTCGGCGGCATGTCCGGAACCACCTCCGCCTCGGCCACCCAGAACTCCTGGACGTCCTCGTAGAGGTTGACGGTGCTCTTGGACAGCACCCGACGGTCGACGGTGTAGGTGTCGACGAGGCGGCGGATGTCGGCGACGTCGCGCGTCCGGGCGCGGCGCACGTGAACATGGCGAACGGGCATAGCCGGACCAGACTATGCCCACGCGATGGATGGCCCCTACCGGAGGCCCACCCCTACCGGAACGCGACGCGCGGATGCGGACGGTCGACCGTTCCCGGCGAAGGACCGGCGGCCCGGCCGCGGGCCGGAAGGCCGACCGCCGCCCTCTGGGCGGCTCTCCGGCGGGGACCACGGGTTCGGGGGCACTACGGCACCGGAGAAAGGAGGGTTGCCCCTCCGCCTCTCTCGGTGCTCGCGCGCCCCCGGGGTCGGTGTTGCCCGTGTGCGGCCCCGGCCTCGACCGGGGGACGGCTCAGATGAGCTGCCGCCGCGCGGCCCAGACGACCGCCTCGATGGGTGTGTTCACGCCGAGTACGTCGCAGATGTTGCGGATACGCCGGCGCAGGGTCCTCGCACTGAGTTCCAGATGCCGGGCGGCCACCTCGGTGGTCACGCCGGTGGCGATCTCGGCGAGCAGTTCGAGGTCCTCGTGGCTCAGTTCCACCGGCGCGTACGGGCTGCTGACAGCCGTGTCGCGCGGGCGGACCTGAAGGGGAACCACGTTCTCCCGGTGCTCCCTCGCGTGGAGAGCGCCATGGTCCTCAACGGTGCGTCGTACGAGTGTGGCCTGTTCCACTCCGTCCTCCCTCATCATGTGAGTGCGGAACATCAACTCGTCACCTGATGGACGCGAGCGCACCGGACGGGGTTCGACCCCCGTCGGAGCGGACGGAGACTCCGCGGACCCGGAGATCGCCGACGGACCCCTCTGGCACAGGGGTCGGAGGCGTTCTGGGCGCACGGGTCGCAGGAAGGCCGGTTCGCTGGGGTCTGGGACGGACAGACCACACCGAGGGCGCGCATGCGCGCGCGAATCGGGGCCGTTCTGGCAGCCCTTCTCCGCGCTCACCGTCGTTCTCGATCCACTTCGGCAAACTCACGGGCCTGGGCCCGCCCACAGCACGCTAGGCGGCAGAGATGATACCGTCAAGACCCGATAAATCACCATGTGTAGTTAGTCAAGTCCCTTCCGTGACAGGGTAAGGGAAAAGAAAAACCCCCGGCTACATTGACCTGCGTAAACAACCTTCAGCAGAGAGTGGCAACTTCTAGCACTCCGCCCCCGGGAAAAACTCCGCCTATCTCCGCGGTCATCACGGTCTGACCGGAGGTTTGCGTTCTATGTCCGAACGGTGAGCTGTGTCCCATGACCCGGGCCGTATCAGGCATACGGAAAAGGGGCCGGCGCACATCGTGTGCGACGACCCCCGTCCCCTCTTTTCGGACATCCTGCCCGATCCTTATCGGCCATTTTTGGGAGGCGGCGGGAATCCGTGCCTCCCCGCGCCCCGGCCCCGGCGCGTACGGGCGGTCCCGGTCAGTCGCCCGAGGGCTTCACGATCGGGAAGAGCACCGTCTCCCGGATGTTCTTGCCGGTGAAGGCCATGAGCAGACGGTCGATACCGACTCCCACACCACCGGTCGGCGGCATCCCGTACTCCAGGGCCCGCAGGAAGTCCTCGTCCAGCTGCATCGCCTCGGGGTCGCCCTCGGCCGCCATCAGTGACTGCCGGGTGAGCCTCTCGCGCTGCTCGACCGGGTCGACCAGCTCGGAGTAGCCCGTGCCCAGCTCCATGCCGAACCCGATCAGATCCCACTTCTCGGTGAGCAGCGGGTCCTCGCGGTGCTGGCGGGTGAGCGGACTGGTCTCCACCGGGAAGTCGCGCACGAACGTCGGCTGGAGAAGCGTGTGCTCGACCAGCTCCTCGAAGACGTGCTCGACGAGCTTGCCCTGGCCCCAGTCGCCGCTGAACTCGACGCCCTTGGCCCCGGCCAGACGGCGGACCTCCTCCACGGGGGTGCGCGGGTCGACCTCGGCGCCCAGCGCCTCGGAGACGGCCCCGTACAGAGTGATCTGCGGCCACTCCCCGCCGAGGTCGTACGCCTCGCCGTCCCGCTCGACCACGGTCGTGCCGAACACGGCGCGCGCCGCGTCCTGGACGAGTTCGCGGGTGACGTCCGCCATGACGTTGTAGTCGGCGTACGCCTGGTAGAACTCCAGCATCGTGAACTCGGGGTTGTGCGTGGAGTCCGCGCCCTCGTTGCGGAAGTTTCGGTTGACCTCGAAGACCTTCTCCAGCCCGCCCACGACCAGCCGCTTCAGCGACAGCTCGGGAGCGATGCGCAGGTACAGGTCCATGTCGTAGGCGTTGATGTGCGTGGTGAACGGCCGCGCGGTGGCGCCGCCGTGCACGCGCATGAGCATCGGGGTCTCGACCTCGATGAAGTCGCGCCGGCTCAGGCCCTCCCGGATCGCCCTGATGGCGGCCGAGCGGCGGCGCACCATCTGCTGGGACTCCGGGTTGACGATGAGGTCGACGTACCGCTGCCGTACCCGGGCCTCGGGGTCGGTCAGGCCCTTGTGCTTCTCCGGAAGCGGGCGCAGGCACTTGGCGGTCAGCGTCCATGAGCGCACCAGGATCGACAGCTCACCGCGGCGGGAGGTGATGACCTCGCCCTCCACACCGACGTGGTCGCCCAGGTCGACGTCGCCCTTCCAGGCGTCCAGCCGTTCCTGGCCGACCCGGTCCAGGGACAGCATGATCTGGACGTCGCCGGTCTCGTCGCGCAGCGTCGCGAAGCAGAGCTTGCCGCCGGTGCGGTAGAGCATCACGCGACCGGCGACGGAGACGTCGACACCCGTGTGGGCGTCCGGCTCCAGACCCTGGTGTTTGTCGCGCACGGCACCGATCGACGTGGACCGCGGGTAGGTCACGGGGAAGGGGTCGATTCCCTCCTCCCGCAGACGGTCCAGCTTCTGGCGCCGGACCCGCATCTGTTCGGGCAGGTCGTCGTAGGTGTCGTCGTGCGTGTCAGTCACGCGCACGATCCTACCGGCGGTCCGCGCCCCGGCCGACCGTGCGTGCACCGGCCGCTCCGCGGATCCGCGTGCCGGGCCGCGCGGCCTCGGAGGTGGGCCCGAGGGGGCCGGATCACTAGTATTACGCTGCCCTGACCCGCACACCCCACCCCACCCCCAGAGCACAACCGACTGAGAGACCGACCATGAGCGTTGAGGGAAGCACCAAGGCCGTCGTCACGGCACTGTGTGCGAATCTGGGAATCGCCGTCACGAAGTTCGTGGCCTACGTACTGACGGGATCGTCCTCCATGCTGGCCGAGGCGATCCACTCGGTCGCCGACTCCAGCAACCAGGCGCTGCTGCTCATCGGCGGCAAGCGCGCACGGCGCGGGGCCACCGAGGAGCACCCCTTCGGGTACGGGCGCGAGCGCTACATCTACGCGTTCGTGGTCGCGATCGTGCTGTTCAGCGTGGGCGGCCTGTTCGCGCTCTACGAGGCCTGGCACAAGATCTCCCACCCGGAGCCCATCACCGAGTGGCAGTGGGTGCCCGTGGCGGTGCTGCTGGTCGCGATCGGGCTGGAGTCGGTGGCCATGAGGACCGCCGTCAAGGAGTCCAACGCGGTGCGCGGCAACGCGAGCTGGGTCGAGTTCGTGCGCCGGGCGAAGGCCCCCGAACTGCCCGTGATCCTGCTGGAGGACGCCGGTGCCCTCCTGGGCCTGGTGTTCGCCCTGTTCGGCGTCAGTCTGACCCTGATCACCGGCAACGGTCTCTGGGACGGCCTGGGCACCGCTGCCATCGGCATCCTGCTCGTGGTCATCGCGATCGTGCTCGCCATCGAGATGAAGAGCCTGCTGGTCGGGGAGTCCGCCACGCGCGAGAACGTGCTGGCGATCCGGAAGGCCATCGAGTCGGTCGAGGACGTCGACCGCCTCATCCACATGCGCACCCTGCACGTGGGCCCCGAGGAGCTTCTGGTGGCCGCCAAGGTCGCGGTGGACGCCGAGGACGACGCTGGCCGGGTGACCAGGGCGATCAACGAGGCCGAGGAGCGCATCCGCGCGTCGGTGCCCATCGCCACCCTGATCTACATCGAACCCGACCTGTTCCGCACGGCACCCGCGTCTCCCGCGTCCCCCGGAGCCGAGTCCTCCGGGTGAGGCGACGGGCGGTGCGGCACAGGGCCGCACCGCCCGCCCCCGGGACGTGCGCGTCCCGGGTCAGCCCGTGTTGCGCTCGAACACCAGGCGCAGCCCGATGAGGGTGAGCCACGGCTCGTGCAGGTCCACGGTCTCGCACTCGCCGATGACGGTGGACGCGAGCCCCCCGGTGGCCACGACGGTCACGTCGTCCGGGGAGTCGGTGAGTTCGGCGACCATCCGGTCGACGATCCCGTCCACCTGGCCGGCGAACCCGAAGACGATGCCCGAGCGCAGCGCCTCCGTGGTGTTCTTGGCGATGGCGGAGCGGGGCTTGACGATCTCCACCATGTGCAGCTGGGCACCGCGCCGGGACAGGGCGTCCACGGAGATGTCGATGCCCGGGGCGATCGCGCCGCCCACGTACTCTCCCTTGACGCTCACCGCGTCGAAGGTCGTCGCGGTCCCGAAGTCCACGACCACGGCCGGCCCGCCGTAGAGGTGGTTGGCGGCCAGGGCGTTGATGATCCGGTCGCTGCCCACCTCCTTGGGGTTGTCCATCCGGATCGGCACGCCGGTCTTGACCCCGGGTTCGACGATGACGGCGGGGATGTCACCGAAGTGGCGCCGGAACATGTCACGCATCTCGTGTTGGACGGACGGCACCGAACAGCACAGGGCGAGGCCGCCGATGTCCTCCGGGCCGCCGAGGGTGCTCCCGTCGAGGAGCCCGCGCAGCACCACCGACCACTCGTCGGCGGTGCGCCGGGTGTCGGTCCCCACTCTCCATTGTTCGAGAAGTTCGTCGGATTCGAAGAGACCGAAGACCGTCTCGGAGTTGCCGACGTCGATCGCGAGCAGCATTCTGAGGGCCTCATCCATGGTCGAAGTGGTGTGTTCTCAAGGAATCTTCCACCACACGGGCGCCCTCACAACAGGTCGAGGGCGATATCGAGCGCCGGGCTGGAATGGGTGAGGGCGCCGACGGCGAGGTAGTCGACCCCGGTCCGGGCCACGTCCCCGGCGACGTCGAGGGTCAGTCCGCCGGACGACTCCAGGCGCGCACGGCCTCCCACCTGGGCGACGGCGGCGCGGAGCTGGTCGACGGTGAAGTTGTCGAGCAGAATCTCCTCCGCTCCGGCGGCGATGGCGTCCTCGATCTGGTCGAGCCGGTCGACCTCGACCTCCAGGGGCAGGTCGGGGAAGCGCGCACGGATGGCGCGCACCGCCTCGCCGACGCCTCCGGCGGCGACCACGTGGTTGTCCTTGACCAGACCCGCGTCGCTGAGGCCGTACCGGTGGTTGACACCGCCGCCGCAGCGCACCGCGTACTTCTCCAGGGCGCGCATCCCGGGTCGGGTCTTGCGGCTGTCGCGGACGCGGGCCCGCGTACCGGCGAGGGCGTCCACCCACGAGCACGTCGCGGTCGCGATTCCGGACATGTGCGTGAGGAGGTTGAGAGCAGTCCGTTCCGCGGTGAGCAGGTCGCGCGTGCGGGCGGTGACGGTCATCAGCACGTCTCCCCGCTTGACCGCGTCGCCGTCCCGCGCGGTGCGCGCGACCTCCAGTGCGCCGTCGGCGACCAGCCAGAACACGAGTTCGGCGAGCGGGAGTCCGCTGACGGTGCCGTCGGCGCGGGCCACCACGTGGGCGGTGCGGACCTGGTCGGCGGGGATCGTCGCGACGCTGGTGACGTCGATGCCGGGGCCGGCGGTGAGGTCCTCGGAGAGGGCACGTCGCACCAGTTCCACGTGGGACTGGTGGGGGGCGGTGTGGGGGAGGGAGAACTCGGCCCTGGCCTCCGGGCTCCGGGTGGTGCGCGCGGACCCGGGGGCGTCCTCCCGGCCCGCGACGGGGGCGGCGAGGGGGAGGACGATGGTGTCGAGTTCGGCCACGAGTGCGGGTGGCAGGGAGGGCTGCCATTCCTCGGTGGTGGTCACGGCGGTGTCCCCTTCCAGTCGGACGACCAGGGGCCGGATCCTGAGCCCGGGTCTGGACCCGGGGTGGTCGGCGCGCTGGTGAGAGCCTCTGCTCTCGGTTCTGTACAGGGCCGCGGCGGCCACGAGGCGGGCCGTGGTGAGCAGGTTCGCGGCCTCCCACGCCGCCACGCCGGGGGTGACGGGAGCGTCCGGCCGGGCGAGGGCGTCGAGTTCGGCGACCAGCTCGGTGAGGCCCGCACCGGTGCGGACCACCCCGGCGTGCCGCGACATGAGGGTACGGACCCGGGCGGCGGTGGAAGGGTCGACGAGCGGCGTCGTGGCTCCGGCGGTGACGCCCGCCGCGGGGGCGGGCGCGGGGTCCTCCGCCAGGCGGGTGGCGATGCGGTCGGCGTAGACCAGCCCCTCCAGCAGGGAGTTGGAGGCGAGCCGGTTGGCGCCGTGGACGCCGGTGCGGGCGACCTCCCCGACCGCCCAGAGACCGGGGACGCCTGTGCGGCCGTCGATGTCGACCTCGGCGCCGCCGGACGCGTAGTGGGCGGCCGGGGCGACGGGGACGGGCCGGGTCAGGGGGTCGATGCCGTGCTCTCGGCAGGAGGCCAGGATGGTGGGGAAGCGCTTCTCCCAGGTGGCCGCACCGAAGTGGCGGGTCTCCAGGTACACGTGGTCCACGCCCTGCTCGGCCATCGTGCGGGCGATGGTGCGGGCGACCACGTCGCGGGGGGCGAGGTCGGCGAGCTCGTGCACGCCCTGCATGATGCGTGCGCCGTCGGCGTCCACCAGGTAGGCGCCCTCGCCGCGCAGTGCCTCGGAGACGAGGGGTTGGCGACCGCGCGACTCGGCACCGAGCCAGAGCACGGTGGGGTGGAACTGGATGAACTCCAGGTCGCGCATCCGGGCCCCGGCCCTGGCCGCGAGGGCGAGGCCGTCCCCGGTGGAGACGGGCGGGTTGGTGGTGGCCGCGAAGATCTGCCCGATGCCGCCGGTCGCCAGGACCACCGCCGGGGCGACGACCGCGCCGACCCCGTCGCGCGCGCCCTCTCCCATGACGTGCAGGGTCACGCCGCTGACCGCGCCGGTGACGGGGTCGTGGAGGGTGTCGAGGGCGAGGGCCTGCTCGACGACCTCGATCCGCTCCTCCGCGAGGACGGCGGCGACGAGTGCGCGCTGGATCTCCGCTCCCGTGGCGTCGCCGCCCGCGTGCGCGATCCGGTCCGCGCGGTGGCCTCCCTCGCGGGTGAGGGCGAGGGCTCCGTCCTCGGAGCGGTCGAACTCGGCCCCCAGGCCGATGAGCCAGCGGAGGGCGCCGGGGCCCTCGGTGGCCAGGACGTGGACGGCGTGGGGGTCGGACAGGCCGCCCCCCGCCAGGTGGGTGTCGACCATGTGCGCGACGGGGTCGTCGCCCGGCGCGACGGCTGCCGCGATCCCGCCCTGGGCGTAGGCGGTGGAACCGGTGGACAGCCGGTCCTTGGTGACGAGCACGACCCGGCCGCGCACGCTCCTCTGGACGTAGCGCAGCGCGGTGCTCAGCCCCGCGATGCCCGAACCGACGACCGCGACGTCCGCCGCGACGGTCCACCCGGGCTCCGGTGCGTCGAGCCTGGTCTGTGCGGGTCTACTCATCTGGGGTCTCTTTCGCGAGGAGCCGCCCCCGCGGGGCGGTGGGGAACCGGCCCGCGGGCCGGTGACGCGGTCACAGGAGGACCGACACGTTGTCGATGAGCCGGGTGGCGCCCACGCGGGCGGCGACGGCCAGGACCGCGTCCCCCCGGTGGCCGGACGGGGCCTCGGTGAAGGTGGCTGCGTCGACCAGGGCCAGGTAGTCGAGGTCGACGGGGGGCACGGCACCGGACGCCTCGTCCAGGACGGCTCGGGCGGCGGCGCGGACGGCGTCCGGTCCCCCGGACGCGGCGTCGCGGCCCGCGCGCAGGGCGCGTGACAGTGCCAGCGCGCTGCGCCGCTCGGCGTCGGAGAGGTAGACGTTGCGGCTGGAGGAGGCGAGCCCGTCGGGGTCGCGCAGGATGGGGGCGCCGACGATCTCCACGGGTATGTCGAGGTCGGCGACCATGCGCCGGACCAGGGCGATCTGCTGGGCGTCCTTCTCCCCGAAGACCGCTGTGTCGGGGCGGACGAGGTTGAGGAGCTTGGCGACGACGGTGAGGACCCCGGTGAAGTGCCCGGGTCGGGAGGCGCCCTCCAGGCGCTCACCCATGGGACCGGCGTCGACCGTGACCATGGGCGGGGTCGGGTACATGGTCTCGACGGCGGGGGCGAAGACGACGTCCACACCCTCCTCCGCGCAGACGGCGGTGTCGGCGGCCAGGTCGCGCGGGTAGCGGTCGAAGTCCTCGTCCGGCCCGAACTGGAGCGGGTTCACGAAGACGCTGACGACGACCGTGTCGGCCCGCTCCCCGGCCAGCCGCATGAGGGTGCGGTGACCGCCGTGGAGGGCGCCCATCGTGGGGACGAGGGCCACGTGGCCGGCCCCGGCGAGGGCTCGGCGCAGTTCCTCGGGCGTGCGCGCGAGGAGGGGGCCTCCGGTGGTCGCGGACTGCGGTGTGGGTTCGGTCATCGGTTGTTTCCCGTGGTGGAGTTCTGCGGCACACACGACGCGGCGGCCGGACGCGCACCGGGCGCGACGTGGGGTGGGACGTCAGCGGCGGAGGACGTCGAGCAGGCGTACGGCGTCCTCGGGCGTCAGCATCCCGGCGTTGATGGCGCGGTCGGCGGTGAGCCTGGCCAGTTCGACGTAGCTGGCGACGCTCTCGGGGGCGTTCTCGCGCAGCTGTTCGATGTGCCCGGCGACGGTTCCCGCGTCGCCGCGCAGAACGGGCCCGCTCAGACCGTGGATACCCAGCCGGAGGGCGTTGTCGAGGGCCGCGCTGAGCATGGGGGCGAGCACGCGGCCGGGCTCGGGCACCCCTGCGGCGGAGAGCAGGGAGGCGCTGTCCGCGACGAGGGTGACGAGGTGGTTCGCGCCCCCGGCGAGGGCCGCGTGGTAGAGGGTGCGCTTCTCCTCCTCGATCCACACGGGTTCGGCGCCCATCTCGACGACGAGCGCCTCGGCGATGGGGCGCAGCTGCTCGGGTGCGGTGACACCGAACGCGCAGTTGGCGAGGCGGTCGACGTCCTCGTCGCGACCGGTGAAGGTCATCGCCGGGTGGAGGGCGAGCGGGAGCGCGCCGACCACGGTGGCGGGGGCCAGGACGCCGTAGCCGTGAGCTCCGCTGGCGTGGACGAGGAGTTTTCCGCGCAGGTCGGCGCCGGTGGAGGCGAGCCCCTCGGTGATGTCGGGCAGTGCGTCGTCGGGGACGGTCAGAAGGACGAGGTCACTGGCCTCGGCCACCTGGGCCGGTTCGAGGACGCGCGCGGTGGGCAGGCGTTCGGCGACGCGTTCCCGGGAGGCCTCGGAGACCGCGGAGGCCGCGACGACCTTGTGCCCGGCGCGGCCGAGGGCCTGCCCGAGGACGGAGCCGACACGTCCGGGACCGATGACGCCGACCCGCAGGCGGGCGGGGCGCCCCTGCGTCGTCTCCATGTGCGTGCCCCCTCGTGGTGCGGTGCGTCCGGTTCTCGCGCACCGTGACGCCTGTGCACACGATAGCCCTCCCCCACCGGTGACCTGCCGCCCCGCCCCCGGACACGGGCGTGGGGACGGACACCTGTCCGCCCCCACGCGTCACGTTCCCCGTCTCCCGCCCGGGACCCGGGTCAGTTCTGGATGATCACCCCGGAGTTGAAGCAGGAGCCGACGGACTTGCCGAAGGCTGCGTTGGAGTTTCCGCAGCCGGTGTTCTCGTTCTCCAGCTCGCGGATGTAGGAGAGGTTGCCGCTGAACTCGGATCCGAAGTTGGAGGTCCAGACACCACCGTGTGCCGCAGCAGGACCGGCGGAGAGGAGGATCCCGGCGGAGGCGAGGACAACGGCACCGGTGGCAAGTGTCTTCTTCAGCACTGTGTGTCTCCTTCTGTGCCCGGCCGGGGGGACCGGCCGGATCGCGGTTGTGCGTGGCACCCGGGGGTGCTGGTGACGAAGTTACCCAGGCGGAACACCGGTTCACCCGTGTTGAACAGGAGTGATCACAAAGATCATGGACACTCCGACTCTGTGTAGCCGCACGTCTCGGGGCCGATCGGGGCAAAGGCTCCGGACCCGGGACTGGCGCGTGCGCGCAGCGTCACGGCCGCCAGGGTTTCCAGGCGCGCATCAATGGGGGTTGCGGCCGACCGCGTCCGGTGGGGCGGGAGGCCGCGGGGGCCGTGGCGAAGAAGCTCGGCAACGCGGGAGCGGGCGGCGCGAAGGGGGCCGCGGAGGGCGGTTCCGGGTTGTGGCGGGAAGGGCCCGGACACGGGAAAGGCGCCATCCCGTCGTCACGGGATGGCGCCTCGCGCGAAAAGCTCGCGACCCCTTGGCCGGTGCGGTTCAGCCGGGACGTCTCCGGCTGGACACCCCCGCCCGGTCGGGCCGAGTCGATCTGTACTGCCTGTCCTACCTGCACTGCCTGTACTGCGTATGCCGCGGTAGCAGGCCTTGTTCCGCGGAGCGTTCCGGGCTCGCGGCCAGCGGACCGCCTCTCGCTGCGCCGACTGCGTCTGGACGGCCGAATCCGGCCCGACCTGCGCTAATCGTCCTGCGGGAGGTGGTCCGACAGCCGCTCGCGTCGATCGGCGCAAGCACCGATCCGACCGGAGGCGTCCGCGTCACACGTGCTAGTTCTTGACGGTCGCACCGGAGTCGTGGCAGTTGGCGCCGGCAACACCCAGGACGGCGATCGCGTTGCCGCAGACGTTGATCGGCACGTCGAAATCCGCGACGAGCTGGTTGCCGCCCAGGATCGAGCCGTTGCCGGAGGTGAAGACGTTGCTGTTGGCCATGGCCGGAGCACCGGTGAACAGGACGCCAGCAGCAGCGGCGACGATGGCACTGGCGGCGAAAGCCTTCTTCAGCATGTGTTTCTCCCGTCGGATCGGTCAGCGGGGGCGCCAACCGGTCGATAACGTTGACTATGTGTATGACATTGAACACTCGCCGTGTTCAGTCACTATTTAGCCATACTCAACCACTCCGTGTGGCCGTAATTCGAAAGTGTTTCACGACCACGAGCTGGAGATATCACCATTCGTGATCGGCCATGTCGGACATGTGAAGCACAAATGGAAGCACTTCGGGCTCATTTTGTGACGCACACCACATTGATGTTCGGGGGTGTCACAATCCTCTTCGGCCCCGACCGCATCCCCTGGCACCGGCCACCGCCGACGCCCCCGGTCACGGGGCCCCCGTCTCCGGGCCCCGGCGGTCCTCCCCCGTACCTGTCCCCGGCTCCGAGGGCACGGGCTCGGGGTTCTGGGGCGCCTCCCCGCCCACGGGCCCTCCGGAGGCCCCTGCCCCCGGCCGCCGGGCCAGGGTCGAACGGGTCGCCCAGCGTTCCGTCCCCGCCGACGGCACCCGTGCCCTGCGGCCGTGCGCGGCCAGCGCGTCCACGAGGCCGCGCCCCTCCCCCGCCTCCCGGGCGGACGCGTGTGCCCGGACCGGGCCCGGGGGCGTCTCGACGTCCACCGAGACGAGGCCGGTGAACCGGGCCAGCGGCCCCGCCGTCAGGCGCAGCACCTGAACCCGTTCCACGGGAACGATCTCCGTCACCAGGCAGAACAGGCCCCGGGTGCTGACGAACAGGCGCCGGTCCACGCCGACCAGGCCCGGCATCCAGCTCCGGTTGGACACCAGCGGCACGTGCGCGGCCCCGCTGTCCGGGAACAGCTCGTCGACCAGCGCGTAGGCCCTCCGTCGCGGAGCCACGGGGAGCAGGGTGGCCGAGTCGCCCTGACGAGCGCCCGCGTAGCCCGCGACGTTCGCCTCCACCCGCGCCACCCCCAGGGCACGCCAGAGCAGCGGCTCGACCACGCGCACCGCCTGCACCCGCCCCGGCGGGACCGTCTGCATGCGCCGCTGGAACATGCCGTAGCGCAACCTCAGCCCGTCCGAGGACAGGGAGGCGTAGTAGTCCGTGTAGCGGGCCAGGGGCCCCCAGAAGTAGCGGAGCAGCCCCAGGGTGAGCGGAACGAGCGCGCCCGCCACCCCGGCCTCCGCGAAGACCGCGCCCGCGGTGGCCAGCATGAGCAGCAGCACGAACGACAGCAGGATCGGTACCCGGAAGGTCAGCGCGCCGAGCAGCAGCAGGAACGGCAGCCGGTAGAACGGCCACTCGGGTGCCTCGGGGGAGCGGCCCGGCAGCCCGGCCGCGTGGGCGAGGACCGCCGCGCGCATCCGGTCGGCCAGGCTCCTGCGCAGGCAGCGCAGCCGGATGGCGCTCCCGTCGCCCCCCGCGAGCTCGATGCGCAGCTCGGCCATGCCGAACACCTGCATGAGCAGGGGCTGGACGACGTCCACCGCCTGGAGGCGGCTGAGCGGGATCTCGCGGGAGCTGCGCATCACGAGACCGCTGTGGACCACCAGATGGTCCTGGCGCAGGCCGAAGGTGCCGTACCACCAGGAAGGCAGGGCGTAGGCGAGGGAGCCGAACACGACGGCCACCGTCATCATCACCACCCAGCCGAAGCCGAACGTGGTGAGGATCGGCCCGACCAGCGCCACGAAGACCAGGGTGACGGCGATGACCTCAAGCGGGACGACCATCCAGTGCGAACGGAACACACCCGTGGTGACGTCCTCGTCGGGACCGGGTCGCGGGGCCGGCTGCGGTCGCCACGCCGCTGAGGGGGGCAGCATCGTCGGAGCCTGCGGGTACGGGCCGGGCGGAGGAACGTGGCCGGGAGCGGTCCGGGCCCCGTAGGGCGGCGGCGGTCCGTAGGGCCCCTGCGGACCGGGGACCGCGTGGCCACCGGGCCACGGCGGCCCCTGGGGGCCGTGCGGTCCGGGCCGGGCCACCGTCCAGGGGCCCCGCGTGGCTCGCGGGTCCCGCGGACCGGGGCGGGGAGCCGGTCCGCCACCGGGCCACCGCGGGTCCGGGCGGGCGTCCCGCACGGGGCCGTAGGCGGCCTGTGGGGCTCGCGGGTCCTGTGGTCCGGGGCCGGTTCGGCCACGGGGGTCCTGGTGGCCCTGGTGGCCCTGCGGGGGTGCGGCCGGGTCGTGGTCGGCGGGCCCCTGCGAGCCGGACCGCGGCGCGGCCGACGGGGCGGGGGGACGGGTCACGGGGCCCTCCGCGCCGGGGCGTGCCCCGCCGCCGGGCGGAACCCACCCCGCCCCGGGCGGGTCCTCCGCCGGGGGCGGGGGGCCGTTGCGCGTGGTGTCGTCCCCGGAGGGCTGCTCCCCCGCCGGACGCTGTGGCTCCTGGGACGGCTGAGATGGTCCGTGCACTTACAACCCCGTCGAGAAGCTCTCGCTGCGCGCCGCGAGCCGGTCGCGCAAGTGGACGGCCTCGGCCAGTGGGAGTCCGACCACGCGGGTGTCGGCGGTGCTCGCCGCGGTGCGCACCCGCACGGTCGCGATCCCCAGCGCCTGTTCCAGCAGGTCGGCGGTGACGTCCACGACCTGCATACGGCCGTAGGGCACGACCACCAGTTGGCGGACGAACACCCCGTAGGTCAGGTACAGCTCCTCCGCGGCCTCGGCGTACCCCCATGATCCGCGGAACCGCCCCGCCAGGAGCCAGCCCCCGGCGAAGGCCGCCAGGGCCGCCGCCAGCCAGGCCGCGGCCCACGGCCAGGGCGCCCACAGGAACAGCAGTGCGGCGCCCGCGACCCCCGCCACCAGGCACACCGCGCCCACCACGAGCCTGCGGTACCAGGCCAGGGCGGGCGACACACGGCTCCATGAGGTGTTCGCGGGCGGGGCGAACGCCGCGTCGAGGGGCCGGACGGGCCGGTCTGTCCCGGCCTGCCCGGTCGGGTTCGGCGGCGGCTGCGGTGTCGGGTCACTGGTCTCCACGGAGCCAGTCAACCATCAGCGGGCAAGCCCCCGCCGGAGCGGCTCGGCTCGGCACCCGGGTCGGTCGGGGCGGATCCCGGAGCGTGCCCGCCCCCGGGGCCCGGCCCCGGTGCCCCGGCCGTGTCACCGAACGGTCGGGGGCTCGTCGCCGTCGTCGTCCTCGGGGACCCGGCAGGCGTACTCCAGGTAGAGGGCTGCCGCCAGCAGCAACCCCGCGGCCAGTGCCGTGACCAGGGCGGTCAGGAACACCTCCCGCTGGGTCGGCAGCACCAGCATGTCCGACACCGCGAGGGCCATGCCCGCGAAGAAGCCCAGTGCCAAGGACGCGAACAGGGCGCTCGCCTTGGCCAGGGCGACCAGGCGGGCCGCACTGAGCGGCTGGATCGGCTCGGTGCCGGGCTCGTGCCGGATGCGCCTGCGCGTCCGGCCCGCCGTGAACGCCTCCGCCAGCGCGAGCAGCAGCAGAGTCGGGATCGCCGACCACGGCAGGACGGGCAGAGCCGGCAGCGCGTTGGTGAACAGGACCCCCAGGAGGGCTCCGAGCACCGCCAGCAGCGCCGGGACCCGCCATCCGGTGGGTCGGAGCCGCCCCTCGTCCTCGGCCATCAGCGGCCCGCCCCTTCGCCCGGCAGCCGCAGGCGCAGGTCCTCGCGCACCCGCAGCTCCTGCTCACCGCCGGTGTCCTCCGCCACGACCGCAGCCAGGATGTCGGCGACCGGGCCGCGTCCCGGCAGTTCGGCGGTGGGATCGGCGTCCAGCCACGGCCTCAGGACGAAGGCCCTCAGGTGCGCGCGCGGGTGCGGCAGGGTCAGGACCGGGTCGTCGTCGCGCACGTCGCCGTACGAGATGACGTCCACGTCCAGGGTGCGCGGCCCCCACCGGACCCCACGGACCCGGTCGAAGGCCCGTTCGGCGCTCTGGGCCCGGTCCAACAGCTCACCGGGCGTGTCGGCCGTGTCCACGACGACGACCGCGTTGAGGAACGCCCCCTGGTCGGGGCCGCCCACCGGCGCGGTCTCGTAGACGGCGGAGACCGCGACCGGGAGCGGCGCGCCCTCACCGCCCAGCAGCGTGTCCACCGCGCCCTGGAGGGTCGCCATCCGGTCCCCGAGGTTGGACCCCAGGGAGAGCACGGCACGGGTCACGTCGGCGTCCTCCGTCCGCCGTGGGTGTCCGCTGCGCCGGCGCCCGCGCGGTCCCTGACCACGGTGACCGCCACGTCCGCGAACTCGTGCTCGATGGGCGCGGACGGCTTGTGCACCGTCACCTCGGCCCGGCCCACCAACGGCTCGGCCAGGCACTCGCGGGCCAACCTTTCCGCGAGCGTCTCGATCAGGTTGACCGGCTCACCGGTCACGACCGCGACCAGGCGGTCGGCGAGCAGCCCGTAGTGGACGGTGTCACCGACGTCGTCGGAGGCCGCCGCCACCGCGGTGTCCAGGTGGAGCACGGCGTCGACCACGAAGTCCTGCCCCTCGCGGCGTTCGAAATCGAACACCCCGTGGTGGCCGCGCGCACGGAGGCCGCGGAGGGCGATGCGGTCCCGCATCACTCCTCGGCCTCCTCGTCGTCGTCCTCCATCAGCACGGGTGAGGCGTGGTGCGACCACAGCCGCCACCCCTGCTCCGTGTCCACGAAGAGGTTGGTCGTCACCACCTGGCCTCCGGCGACGAAGCCAGGGCTGCCGTCCTCGGCGGTGAGCACGTTCTCCTCGCACGTCACCATGGCGATCTCGCCGCCCACCCCGATGTGGGTCTCGGTGAGCACGTACTGGATGTACGTCACGTTGGCCATGATCAGCGACCAGGCCCGCATGATCTCGGTCCGCCCGCGCAGGAGCGGCCAGCCCGGGTTGACGCACACCAGGTCGGGGGCCTCGTGCTCCTCCGCCCAGACGCTGCGCATCAGGTCGATGTCGCCGTTCTCGATGGCACTGTAGAACTGCGCGTTGGCCTCGGCCACGCGCTCCATGACCTCCTGGCGCGACTTCACCGGCATCCCCGGTCCGCCGGCTCGGCGCGCCCCTCGTCGAGGCGGGCGCCCCCGTCGGCCCAGGCTGCGGCGACGCGCACGGCGTCGGCGTTGGGCCGCACGTCGTGGACCCGTACCGCCCACGCGCCCCGGTCGGCGGACAGGGTGGTGACGGCGGCGGTGGCGGCGTCGCACTCGGCGAACGGGCGGTCCTCGCCCTTGGCGTCACCGAGCAGCCGGCTCAGGAAGCGTTTGCGCGAACCGGCCACCAGCACCGGCCGCCCCAACTCGTGGAAGCGTTCGAGGTCGTGGAGAAGCGCCCAGTTGTGCGCCTGCTCGGGGCGTTTGGAGAATCCCAAACCCGGGTCCAGAACGATCTGACCTGGATCGACACCTGCACTGATCATGGCCTCCATACGGTCGCGGAGCTCATCGAGGACCTCCTGGACAACATCCGTGTACACGGCACGGCTCTGCATGTCATGACTATGCCCACGCCAGTGCATCAACACATAGGCAACGCCGGAAGAAGCCACAAGTCGGGCCATCGCCGGGTCGGCCAGGCCCCCGCTGACGTCGTTGACGAGCACCGCGCCGGCCCCGACGGACCGCTCCGCGACCTCCGCGCGCATGGTGTCCACGCTGACGGCGACGCCGCGCGAGGCGAGTTCGCGCACGACCGGCTCGACCCTGCGCAGCTCCTCCTCGGCGGAGACGCGCTGCGCCCCGGGGCGGGTGGACTCACCGCCCACGTCGATGATGTCCGCGCCTTCCTCGACCATGCGCAGTCCGTGCTCGATCGCCCTGTCGGGATCGAACCACTCGCCGCCGTCGGAGAAGGAGTCGGGGGTGACGTTCACGACCCCCATGACCAGGCACCGCCCGCGATCGGGCAGGCCCGGAAGTGTGTGTTTCGGCCCCATAAGGATCAGCCTACGCGTACGCCGAGGGGCCGGGGGCGTGTGCCCCCGGCCCCTCGGCCAGGTGTTCGCGACGTCACTTCCGACCGCTCCGGCGGCACCGCCCTCAGCGGCGGTCGAGGACCAGGCTCATCGCCTCGGCGCGTGTGCGGTCGCTGCTGCGGAAGATCCCCCGCACCGCGGAGGTGACGGTCTTGGCCCCGGGCTTGCGCACCCCGCGCATGGTCATGCACAGGTGCTCGGCCTCGACCACGACGATCACCCCGCGGGGCTGGAGGTGGTCCATGATCGCGTCCGCGACCTGGCCGGTGAGCCTCTCCTGGACCTGCGGGCGGCGCGCGTACACGTCCACCAGGCGGGCGAGCTTGCTCAGGCCCGTGATGCGGCCGTCGGCACCCGGGATGTACCCCACGTGCGCGACCCCGTAGAACGGCACCAGGTGGTGCTCACACGTGGAGTAGAGCTCGATGTCCTTGACCAGGACCAGCTCCTCGTGGTCGGCCTCGAACACCGTGGTGAGCACGTCGCCCGGCTTCTGGCCGAGCCCGGCGTACTGCTCCTCGTAGGCGCGCGCCACCCGCTCGGGGGTCTTGACCAGGCCGTCGCGGTCCGGGTCCTCGCCGATCGCGATGAGGATCTCGCGCACCGCGCGCTCGATACGCGGACGGTCAACGGATCTGGGAGGCAGGTCGCCGGCTCCGCTCACGTGTCGTCTCCCTCTCTACCGGTGGGCGGGGTGCCGGGCAGCTGGCCGTTGTTGGACGGCGTCTGCACCTCTGCCCCGTTGAGGACCGCCAGCTCCTTCTTGGAGCGCACCGGGGGCCGCGCGGAGGGCTGGCGCTTGCCGTATCCGGTGTAGGAGCCGCGCGAGGAGCGCTCGACCACCGGGGCGAAGATCTCCAGCACCTGGGTCTTGGTGAGGGTCTCCTTCTCCAGCAGCGCCACGACCAGGTCGTCCAGGACGTCCCGGTACTCGACGAGGACCTCGTAGGCCTCGTCGTGCGCGGACTCGATGAGGCGGCGGACCTCCTCGTCGATGATGGAGGCGATCTCCTCGGAGTACTCGCGGGCGTGCGACATCTCCCGGCCGAGGAAGGGCTCGGTGTTGCCGGAGCCGAACTTGCGCGCGCCGAGTCGCTCGCTCATGCCGTACTCGGTCACCATGTTGCGGGCCAGGTTGGTGGCCTTGTCGATGTCGTTGCCCGCACCGGTGGTGGGCTCGTGGAAGACGAGCTCCTCGGCTGCGCGGCCGCCGAGCATCATGGCCAGCTGGTCCATCATCTGCGAGCGCGACGTCAGGAACTTGTCCTCTGTCGGCACCGACATCGTGTAACCGAGGGCACGGCCGCGCGGCAGGATGGTGATCTTGTGCACCGGGTCCGAGTTGGGCAGTGCGTGGCCCACCAGGGCGTGGCCGCCCTCGTGGTAGGCGATGATCTTCTTCTCCTGGTCGGACATGACCCGGGTCTTGCGCTCCGGACCTGCCATGACCCGCTCGATGGCCTCCTCCAGGACCGCGTGGGTGATGACCGTGCTGTCGGCGCGGGCGGACAGCAGCGCGCCCTCGTTGATGACGTTGGCCAGGTCGGCTCCGGTCATCCCCGCGGTCTGGCGGGCGATGACGTTGAAGTCGACGTCTTCGGCCAGCGGCTTGCCCTTGGAGTGGACCTTGAGGATGTCGCGGCGGCCGTCCATGTCGGGGCGGTCGACGACGATCTGCCGGTCGAAGCGCCCCGGGCGGAGCAGGGCCGGGTCGAGGATGTCCGGGCGGTTGGTGGCGGCGATCAGGATGACGCCGCCCTTGACGTCGAAGCCGTCCATCTCGACCAGCATCTGGTTGAGGGTCTGCTCGCGCTCGTCGTGGCCGCCGCCCATGCCCGCGCCGCGGTGGCGGCCGACGGCGTCGATCTCGTCGATGAAGATGATGGCGGGCGCGTTGGCCTTGGCCTGCTCGAACAGGTCGCGCACGCGGGAGGCGCCGACACCGACGAACATCTCCACGAAGTCCGAGCCGGAGATGGAGTAGAACGGGACCCCCGCCTCGCCCGCGACGGCGCGGGCCAGCAGGGTCTTACCGGTTCCGGGCGGGCCGAACAGCAGCACGCCCTTGGGGATCTTGGCGCCCATCGCCTGGAACTTGGCCGGGTTCTCGAGGAACTCCTTGATCTCGTGGAGCTCCTCGATGGCCTCGTCCGCGCCGGCGACGTCGGCGAAGGTGTTCTTGGGCGTGTCCTTGGTGATGAGCTTGGCCTTGGACTTGCCGAAGTTCATGACCCGGGAGCCACCGCCCTGCATCTGGCTGAAGATGAACCAGAAGATGACGACGATGATGATCAGCGGTAGCAGGCTGAACAGCGCGGTGGTCCACACGGAGGTGGTGGCGACCGTGACCTCGTAGGACTTGAGGTTGCTGCCCTCGGTCTCCAGGGACTCCTGGAGCATGTCCGCCAGTTGGAGGCCCTGCCCCTCGACCCAGTACGCCTCGTAGATCTCGTCGTCGGTCGTGGTCAGCACGATGCGCTGGTCACGGTCGACGATCTCGGCGTTGTCGACCTCGTCCCGTTCCAGGAGCTGGTAGACGGTCGAGGTGTCGGTCTCCGTGGGCTGTGGTCCGCCACCGACGTCGAAGACGCGGAAACCGATGATGAGCATGAGGCCGACGGCCAGGACCCAGATCCACGGGCCGCGGAAAAAACGCTTCAGATTCATGTGAGCGGAACCCTGTCGGGTCCGTCCCTCCTGACCAGGCCGCCCGCCCCAGAGGACTATCCGAAGCAGGACCAAACGGACACGTGGCTCCCCGCGAGAACGCCGGGACTTTCGACGGTACACCGCACCCCACCGGGCGGGTGCACCGCTCGGGAACTGGGGACGGGGTCGTCATGAACGCAACGACGGCACCCCGCCCGGTTGTTCCCGCGAGCGGTCCACGACCGCCGCGCGGGGCCCGCGCGGCGGCGTTCCCCGGGGCTATCCCTCGTAGACGTGCGGGGCGAGAGTGCCGATGAACGGCAGGTTCCGGTACTTCTCGGCGTAGTCGAGCCCGTAGCCGACGATGAACTCGTTGGGCAGGTCGAAACCGATGTACTTGACGTCGAGGTCGACGTCGAAGGCCAGCGGCTTGCGGACCATCGTGCAGACCTCCACCGAGCTGGGCCCCCGCGACTTGAGGTTCCCCACCAGCCAGGAGAGCGTCAGGCCCGAGTCGATGACGTCCTCGACGATGAGGACGTCGCGGTCCTTGATGTCGGTCTCCAGGTCCTTGAGGATGCGCACCACCCCGGACGAGGTCGTCCCCGCCCCGTAGGAGGACACCGCCATCCAGTCCATGGCGACGGGGCTGTGCAGCACCCGGGCCAGGTCGGCCATCACCATGACCGCCCCCTTGAGCACACCGACGATCAGCAGGTCCCTGCCCGCGTAGTCCGCGTCGATCCGCGCACCGAGCTCCACCAGGCGCGCGTTGATCTCTTCCTCGGTGACCAGGACCTTCTCCAGGTCCTGGCCCATGTCCTTAGCGTCCACGCTCACTGTCCTCGCTGCTGTGTTCCCCGGTTGCGGCAACCAGGATAAACGTGCCGAACAGGGGTACGGCCCCTGCGCGGCGCTCCCCCGGCCTCCGAGGCGTCCACGCAGGTCGGACATGCCGGACAGGCGCGGAGACCAGAGGGCTCAGCACTCGAACCGGATGCGGTCCGCCGCGCGTCGGCCCCTGACACCGCCGGGAAGGTCGATGTGGGCCTGCCCGCGCCAGTCGACGACCAGCCGGTCCAGCTCGCGCACGTGACGGGCGGTCAGCGCGCTCGGCGAGCAGCCCGCGGCCAGGGCGGCCCGGCGCAGCACCCGGGTGCGCAGCGCGTCGGGGGCCGCCTCCAGGGGCGCCACCGCGAGGTCGGGACCGGTGGTTGCCACGGGGGCCGACGGGGTCCCCTGGCCCGCGGTGGAGGCGGGGGAGGACCCGGCCGCCTGCGCGTAGAGCGCGTCGGCGAAGGAGTCCAGGGTGTCGGCGTCGGCGCGCAGCATGGTCGCCGTGCGGGCGAGTGCCGCGGCGATCCCCGGACCCAGTGTCCGCTCCAGGGCGGGCAGCGTCTCGTGGCGCACCCGTGCCCGGGCGAAGCGGGGGTCCGTGTTGTGCGGGTCCTCCCAGGGGTCCAGGCCCATCAGGTGGCAGGCCCGGCGGACGGTGGCGCGGTCCAGGTCGAGCAGGGGCCGCAGGTAGCTGCCGGTGCGCGGCGCCATACCCGCCAGGGACCGGGCACCGGAACCCCGTGCCAGCCCCAGCAGGACCGTCTCCGCCTGGTCGTCGAGGGTGTGGCCGAGCAGGACCACCGCCGGGGCGTGCGCCGCGGACACGCCGTCCAGGGCCTCGTAGCGTGCACGGCGGGCAGCGGCCTCAGGACCTCCGGCTCCGCCCACCTCCACCGCACTGACCACGACCGGGGAGAGTCCGAGCCCTCGCAGCGCCTCGGCGACGGCGTCGGCCCGCGCGGCCGACCCCTCCTGGAGCCCGTGGTCGACGGTGACCGCCCCGGCGGGACGGCCGAGCCTGGGCGCCTCGAAGGCCACCGCGCCGGCCAGGGCCAGGGAGTCGGCACCGCCGCTGCACGCCACCAGCGCCGTGGTGTCGGCGGGCAGGGCGGACAGCACCCGCCGGACCGCCGAACGGACGGCGGCCACGGCGGGGGGCGGAGCACTCACTCGGTGATGGCGGCGGGGCGGACGACCCGGTCGATCCACGTGTTCGGGTTGCGGATCTCCTCCAGGCTGGGGAGGGTCTCGGGCGAGGTCCACACCTTGTTGAACTCGGCCATGCCGACCTCGGCCACGACGGCGCGGACGAAGGAGGCTCCCTCCTCGTACTGGCGCATCTTCATGTCCATGCCGAGCAGCTGGCGCATGATCCGGTCGATCGGGTTGGAGGTCTCGCGCCGCTTCTGGAAGCGGGCGCGGATGGTGGCGACGGTGGGCACCACCTCGGGCCCGACGGCGTCCATCACATAGTCGCCGTGCCCCTCGGCGAGGCTCATGACCGCGGTGACGCGGTCCATGATCTCGCTCTGCTCCGGGGTCTGGATCGCGGTGATGAGGTTGCTCTCCCCGCCCCCGCGGACGGCGTCGGCGACAGCCTCACCCGCGGCGCGCAGCCGGTCGATGAGGTCGCCCGCGTTCATGTCGGACGACAGGAGGAGTTCCTGCATGAGGTCCTGGACGTACCCGCGCAGCCACGGCGTGGACGTGAACTGCATGCGGTGGGTCTCCTCGTGGAGGCACACCCACAGCCGGAAGTCCCGGGGGTCGACGCCCATCTCGCGTTCGGTGTTGACGATGTTGGGCGCCACCAGGGTCAGACGGCCGGTCGACATGGTGCCGTCGGGGCCTGGTGGCAGGAAGAGCTCGTACTGGCCGAGGACCTTCCCCGCCAGGTAGGAGAGCATCGCGCCCAGCTGCATCCCGGTGATCCGGGAACCGACCGCGCTGGTCAGGTTGCCCGCCGGGCTGTTGTTGAGCCGGTCTGCGCCCATTTGTTCGAGTACGGGTTCGATGACCACTCGAAACCCGTCGACGTTGGCTCGGATCCAACCGGGGCGGTCCACGATGGCCGCGGGTCCTGTTGGTTCGAGGGGGTTCATTCCGGTGAAGTCGCGTACGTGCCCGGCAGCCACGGCGGAGAGCTCGCGCAACTGCGCCACCGCCTGCCGCGCGTCGGACAGGTCCACCTGCGGCCCGGGGCGCACGAGGCGAACACCGGTGTTGACGGCTACGTCCCAGTCGATCACAGTCACACCGCCAGCCTACCCACGCAGCGGCGGAGGGCACGGGGATCAGGGTCGCAATTCCGGGTGCCTCCAGGGATGTCCCTGAGACCGGCCGAATCGCCCGCCGTTCCCCGGATGTCCGGGGAGCGGCGGGCGAGAGCGGTCAGGAACAGCCGCAGCGGCTGAGCGCCGCGGGCAGCGAGTCGAGCTGGTAGCCGTTCGCGGCCGGGTTGTTGGCCATGAAGGCGAACACGAACACGTTGCCCTCGCGGTCGTGGACCGTTCCGGCGAGGGTCGCCACCCCGTTGAGCGTGCCCGTCTTGCCGCGCACCAGCCCCGCCGCGTCGTGGGCCGACGAGCCCTCGGTGTAGCGTCCGGCCAGGGTGCCGGTGGCATGGGCGGTGGGCAGTCCCGTCACCGCGGCGCTCAGGTCGGGGCGTCGGCCGCCCGCGACCAGCTCCACCAGTTCCACCAGGGCGCGCGGCGTGATGCGGTTCTCGGTGCTGAGACCGCTGTTGTCCGTCAGGGAGACGCCGTCGACACCCAGGTCGGACATGACCTGCTCGGTGGCCGCCGTGGCGCCGGAGAAGGTGGACTCCTCCCCCGTCTCGATCGCGGTGATCCGCCCCATGGCCTCGGCCAGGATATTGTCGCTGGCCAGCATCATGTACTCCACCAGGGAGGCCATCGACGGCGACTCCACCGAGGCCACGGGCTCCCCGGACGCGGTGGCCTCCGACGGCTCGCCCTCGACGGTGACGCCCGCCTCCTCCAGCTGTTCGGCGAAGGCCCGCGCCGCGTGCACGGACGGCTCCGTCGTGCGCGAGCCGTAACCGCTCGCCTCGGGGGAGACCCTGCCGGAGTCGAGTGTCAGGGCGGTGACCGGGGCGGCGTTCCCCTCGGGGACGTAGTTGGGCTTCCAGCCCTCCGGGGTCTGCGGCCCGGTGAACAGCGAGTCGTCGTAGCCCAGGGAGACGGTGTCGACGCCCTCGGCCGCCAGCGCCTCCGCGGTGCGCGCCGCGAGCTCCTCCAGGGTCGCTACCTGCGGGTAAGCTGCCGAGTCGGCGGTCGCGGTCAGGGTCGTGTCGCCACCTCCCCGCAGCACCACCTGGTTCCCGGCGGTGTCGAGGTAGGCCTCGGTGCGCAGCACGTGGTCGGGGCCGACGGTGTCCAGCAGGGCGATGGCCGTGGCGATCTTGGTCGTCGAAGCCGGGGTCACGGGTGTGTCCGCGTCCCTCTCGAAGAGCGTCCCACCGGTCGCCGCGTCGACGACGAAACCGGAGAGGCCCTCCTCAAGCCCGGGGGATGACATGGGATCATCGAGGATGTCCGCGATCCGATCCGGGTCCGCCGGAGTCGAGGCCGCGGGTTCCGCCGCCGCCACGCCCTCGGCGTTCGTGACCGGGTTGGGCACCGCGGGAAGCGGTCGTGCCTCGATCACGTCGAGGGTGACGAACCCGGCAATCAGCACGAATATGTTGAGCAGGGCCAGTGCGAGGAACCCCTCGCCTCGTACCCGTCGCACCCGGGGCACCTGCCCTTCCTTCGGTGTCGCGGCCTGACGTTGTTGTTATACGGCGACATTAGTCGCATTGGGAGCCGAGATCAGCATGGAATTCGACGTAACGATCGAAATCCCCAAGGGGGAGCGAAACAAGTACGAGGTGGACCACGAGACGGGGCGCATCCGTCTCGACCGCATGTTGTTCACCTCCACCACCTACCCCGCGGACTACGGTTTCGTCGAGGGGACACTCGGCGAGGACGGTGACCCCTTGGACGCTCTTGTCCTGCTCAAGGCCCCGACCTTCCCGGGCTGCCTGATCAGGGCCCGCGCCATCGGCATGTTCCGGATGCGCGACGAGGCCGGCGGTGACGACAAGCTGCTCTGCGTTCCGGCGACGGACCCGCGCCAGGAGCACCTTCGTGACATTCACCACGTCAACGAGTTCGAGCGCCTGGAGATCGAGCACTTCTTCACGGTCTACAAGGACCTGGAGCCCGGCAAGTCCGTCGAGGGGGCCAGCTGGGTGGGCCGCCACGAGGCGGAACAGGAGATCGTGGCCTCGGTGAAGCGTGCGGAGGAGGCGGGGATGCACGGCGACAGCTCGCACATCTCCGACACCGAGGGCAACAAGTAGGCGTCTGCCACGCGACTCGGCTGCCTTGACGGAAGGGCCGGTAGGGACGACCCCACCGGCCCTTCCGTCGTCGAGGGCACACCGGTGCCGTCGGGCCCCGGGGACCCCCTGTATCCAGGAAACCCCGGTTCGGCCCGTCCCGGTAGGGGTTGTGGACAACGCGCGGGGCGCGGGGCCGCCGGACCCGCGTTCGCCGGGGAGGGTGCGGCGCGCAGCTGGGGCGGGGCCACCGAGGAGGAACGCCGTCAGCGTCTGCTCTGCGGGATCGCCTCGCCGGGCGCGGACGCGGGGGCGTGGTCCCTGGCGAGCACGAATCCGGCGAGCGCGACCAACAGCAAGGCGCACACGACCACCAGTGCGGCGGGGATCAGGGGCACCATCCCGCGCAGGCGGAGCGGCCCCTCGGGCTGTACCGGGAACCCGTCCCGGTCGAAGTGGTCGGCGCGCGCGGCCACGTGCGCCCGGTACCCGTCGAGCTCGGGCCCGCTCATCCCGTTGAGCACCCGGACCGGCACCAGCGCGGTGTTCTCGGGCATGGACATCCCGTCCCCGCCCTGCGCGAAGGCCCGCAGGTCGGCCGCGAGGCGCCGCGCGCACTCCGCTTCCGCCATGGCGTGCAGCCACTCCCCCAGGTGCTCGGCGTCCGCCAGCCTGCCGATGTGCGCGCGGGCGGCGATCAGCGTGTCCCTGAGCACCACGTGCGCCGCGTCGCGGTCGCGCAGGACCAGGATGCAGCGCCGGTAGAGCTCTTCCCCGTAGGCGTCGAGAAGCCTCGCGTAGGCGTCGGACGACGGTATGCGACTGGAGCGCAGGGCGTGGAGGAGATCCTGGTCCGTCATAGACCAAGAATGTACGCGGCATGGGAGACGGTGCCTCCCCCTTTGTCGAAAGACGTGCCGTTACCGCCCCCCGCCCGTCGAACCGAAGGGACCGGGACGCGGACTCCCCTCAGGCCCCGTCCCGGGGACGCCGTGGTCCGGGGGGCCGGGGGGTTCCGAGGAGGGCCTGGGACGGCCTCCGGTTCCGTACGCGCAACCACAGCAGCACGAAGGTGAGCACGGTCAGCGCGGCGACCAGGACGGCCGCGCCCGGCCCGAGGAAGCCGAGCGCCATCACCGCGGCGGCCGCGACGACGAGCGCGCGTACGAGCACACGCGCCCACAGCCCCGGTGTCTCGGGGCTCAACTGTGCCTTCTCGGGGCGGATGCCATAACGGCCGCTCCTGTCACTACGGCTGGGGGGTGGTGCCCGTTCCGGCGGTGTTCGCACGCCGTGTTCGGGCTCCACATGTCATCACCGCGCGGCCCGGCCCGCAACACCCCCGGACCCCCGGGGTGAGGTGGCCGACACGCGCGATTCCCGAAGATGGCTTGACTCCTCCCGGACTTTGCTGGTGTCCTTACACCTATGTATCCGCGCACCCGCACCGACGCCACGGCTCGCACGGCCCCCGGGGCCTCCTGCCACCTGGCCTGTGCGGCGTGTCCGTGTTGTCGTCGCTGAGCCGGTTCTGAGGCGTCTCCGTACGCCGCCGCTCGAGCGCGTGCCCCTCCGTGCCGCCCACCTCACCGCGTGGTCCGGACACGGGGCGCATCCCACAGGGTGATGTACGTCTCCACGCACGTGCGCGGGGACCCCGCACCCGCTGCCCGGCCCGCCGGGACCCACTGACGACATCCGCGCGTTCCCGCATATCCGGGCGCGCACACGTGAAAGATCTTCTCACGATGCCCCAGCGCACTCTCGCCCCGACCACCGTTCTCCCCTCGTCCGACACCCCGGTCTCCGCCGTGGCGGCCCCCGCCGCCCGGCGCCCCTCCGAATCCCGGACCGTGGCCACCGGCCCGGTCTCCCTGGAGGGCATCGGCGACGTGGTGGACGCCGGACGCCCTTCCGGCTACGCCCACCTGGGCGAACGCCGCCTGCCCACCCTGGGCCGCCTGGTGTCGGCCGCCCGGGGCGCCGCGACCTCACTGCGCCGGCCCGCCCTGTGGCCGACCCGTCGGGGCCACTGGCAGCCCGCGCCCCACGCCGCCCGCCGACACGCGAGCGGCCGGTTGCGGGTGACCACGGTGGCGCTCGAACCCAACAGCTTCGTGGCGGGCCCGGCCGAGCGCTCCGACGTGCCACACGGCATGGAGGTCCTCTACCTGGTCAGCGGCCGCGCCCATCTGATCGCGTCGGCACCCGACGGGCAGATGCGCTCCGCGTCGGAGCTGTCCGAGGGCCGGGCCCGTGTGGTCGGAGCGCCCGGAGGGCGGCCCGGGCACCACTTCCTGGTGAACACCGGTGACGAGGTGGCCGTCGTGGTCCGGGTGACCGCCTGAGCGGGTGCACGTGGCACCCGTCAGCGCCACGGCCTCCGGGCCGGGTCGGCCGTTCCCGGGCCGTGTGGGCGTGGGCGCCGCGCCCTCGCGCGGCCCCGTGCGGGACCGCTCACTCACCCGCGCCCCGCTCGCCGGTGCCCGCACGGAGCGCGGTGTCGACCGCCTCGACCGCACGGAGGACCCCGGCCATGCGCTGGCCCTCCGCGAGGTAGGCGCTCATCACCTGGTCGAGCGCGTGCGGGGGCAGATGGTCGCGCAGGTCGACCCGTGCGGTCCGGTACCCCTCCCGGGCGGCCTCCAGTGCCGCGGAGACGTACTGGCGGGCCAGCCGGGAGAGGGCGACGGGGTGACGACGCAGGACACCGTGCAGCCGGTAGTCGGGGGGCACGTGGTCGAACAGCCACACGAGGGCGGTCTGCTCGAAGGAGTCCGACCCGGGCGGGTGAACACTCGCGGGCCAGTCCGGCGTCAGCGGCTGATCGGGCATGCCACTCAGCATACCCTTTTTTCGAAAATATGTTCGATTAAGTGGTGGGTCAGTCGGCGGCCTCGGACGTCTCGCTCGTCTCCTCCCCGGCGGCCTCCTGTCTCTCCAACTCGACCCTGATGGCCTGCTCCGCCGCGTCGACGGCGGCTCTCGCGGTGATCGCGTTCGTGTGTGCGCGGTCCAGCTCCTCCAACAGAATGCAGTCGAAGGAAACCCTGGCGTCGTGGATCGCTGCTTCCAGCTGGCGTGATGCCTCTTCCAAACTCATGCCCTTCCCCTCCCCAGAAGAAGGCCTTCGCACACACGCGTCCCATCAGCAACGCCCCCACCACCCCCGCTCCGACTGTCGCAGAGCCGCTCTACGATGGGTCGTCGTCGCTGCTCACGGCAGTGCCGACCATCCGGCCGAGAGGAACACATGCGCAACCGCTACCCCGGGAGATGCACCACCTGCCAGGTCACCGTCGGTACCGGCGAGGGCGTCGTCGTCAAGGGGGACGGCCGCTGGCGCACCTACTGCGCCGAGCACGAACCGCACCCGGTACCGCCCTCCCGCGGCGACCACACCGGCTGGCACACCACCCCTCTGCTGGGTTTCGACTCCGAGACCTCCTCGCGCGACCCCGACACGGCCTTCCTGGTCTCGGCCGCGCTCGTGGACCGCGAGGGCGGGACGCGTACCTGGTTGGTGAACCCCGGCGAGCGGGAGATCCCGGCGGGCGCCGTGGCGGTCCACGGCATCACCACGGAGCGGGCACGTGCCGAGGGGCGCCCGGCCGCGGAGTGCCTGGAGGAGATCGCCCAGGCCCTGGCCGGGCAGCTCGCCGCCGGCCAGGGACTGGTGGTCTTCAACGCCCCGTACGACCTCCGGGTCCTCTCGTGCGAACTCCGGCGGCACGGCCTGACTCCCCTGGAGGAGCGTCTGGGCGGCCCTCCGGCACCCCTGGTGGACCCGTTGGTGATCGACCGCGGAGTGGAGCCCTACCGCAAGGGCAAACGCAACCTGGGCGCCACGTGCGAGTACTACGGGGTACAGCTGACCGACGCGCACACGGCCTCGGGTGACGCCTCGGCCGCCCTCGCCCTGGCCGAGGAGATCGGCGCCCGCCACCCGGCGCTCGCCTCGGCGGACCTCACGGAGCTGCACCAGCGCCAGGTCGACTGGGCCCTCACCTACGCCCGCAACCGCCAGGCGTGGATGGACCGCAACAAGCCCGACCACGGGACCGTGGTCGACGGCACCTGGCCCTGAGAGAGGCTCCCCCGTCCTGTGAGGTGCGGAACCTCGCCGAACGGGTACGCCCCCTGACAGAACGCACATCTTCGGAGGGCGACATGGTCTATCTCATCCTGGTACTGCTGGTGATCTGGCTGGTTCTCGCCATCCTCGGCGCGGTGGTCGAGGGACTGGTCTGGCTCGCCGTCATCGGCGCGATCCTGTTCGTCGCCACCGCCGTCTGGGGGTGGATCCAGAACCGGAAGCGCAGCTGACGACCATGGCCCGCGAACCCGTGGCCGCCGTCGGGAGCACCGTCCTGGGAACCGGGTCGACCGGTTCCCAGGACGGCTCCGATCCGACCACCCGGCACATGCGGGTCCCGCCCAGAGGCCTCTGTGCAGAAGAGACGAAGAGGCTGGGCCCGCCGTCCTCACCGTGGGCCCTCCCACGGGTACAGAGACACACCGAGCCCGGAGGCCAACAGGATCACCGCCTCGCACGCGTGGATGAACTCCGGGCCGGACTCGTCCCGAGGTCTCGGGCTGACAACCGTGCGAGGCGCCGGGCCGCACGGACTGCTTGGTCATCCCCATGGCAGCACCGATACGCGCCCAGGAGACCCCGACGGCGTGCGCCGGACTACCGCACGGCTTCGGCACAGTGGTCTGACAAGCCACCTCCCGCCCCTATCCCACCCAGAAGAGGGGAGGATGGGACCCGACCCGTTGAGGAGCTTCCATGTCCGACCGTGACCCGGTTACCGAACTCGGCCCCTTCAGCGAATCCAGCGCCCACGCGACCCCCTGGCCGACCGCCCTGCGTGAGCTCCAGCAGGCCCCACTGTTCTGGCTGTCCACCGTCCGCCCCGACGGCCGACCCCACGTGACACCGCTGCTAGCCGTCTGGACCAGCGGTGCCCTGTACTTCGCCACCGGCGACCAAGAACGCAAGACCCACAACCTGAACAGCAACCACCACTGCGTCATGACAACCGGCACGAACGTCCTGGACGGTCTGGACATCACCATCGAGGGACGTGCCGAGGTGGTGCACGACCCGGCAGAACGCAGCACCACCGCCGACGCCTACGAGGCCAAGTACGGCGACCTGCTGACGAGCCCGGACGGCACCTGGCACGGCCTCGGTGACACCATCCGCTCGGGCAAGGTCCTGCTGTACCGCATCGACCCCAAGGTCGGATTCGCCTTCGGAAAGGGCGAGTCGTACAGCCAGACCCGCTACCGCTTCCAGCACTGACCGTTGGACTCCACAGCCGCGTGACAGACGGCCCAGCACCGGTCACCATCACAGGGTGAGGATGCCTGACGGATCACGTAGGCGCCCGCGAACCAGGGGTGCCGTCAACAAACGTGGCACCAGCCGCAAACGACGGTGGCGCTCCCTCGAACGGGTTCGGCCCGGGTCGGCGCCGATCCTGTCGCCGGGTGCCGTGCGCAGGCCATCGTGTCCGGGCACCCGCTGAACCTGCCTCGCGCGCGTGCTACGGGGCCCGCTTCTCCCAGAGCTACGGCGGGGGGCAAAGTAACCCGTGAATAGCTTCAGATGCCGGGGGGTGCAGTTTAGGTAGAACCGGACCCTGCTCGATGCTCCTCACCCCCAGCCGCGAGGAGGGTGTTCGCTGGGGAGGCCGATCGCTACCCATCGCGGCGTGAGGGCACCCGGGCGAACGCTGTCGGCCACGGCACTAGTGTCCTGAGTCGTTAATTCGTCGGCAGTACGCTGCGAGGGATTCGAGGATCTCCTCGGCCGTCTTGTGCCATACGAACGGCCGGGGAT
>NZ_JBHXQY010000076.1:0-31831 GCF_042716955.1 Nocardiopsis sp. NPDC058631
GGAAGAGCGTCGGGGGCGGGGCGCGGATGCGCGCCGGAGAGGCGGGAGGGTCAGGCGCCGAGGGCCATCCGGACACCGAGCGTGAGCATGACCGCGGCGATGAGCGCGTCCAGGACCCGCCAGGACCCCGGCTCGGCGAAGAGGGGGCGCAGCAGCCGCGCGCCGAACCCCAGTCCGAAGAACCACGTGAGGCTCGCCGTGAGCGCGCCCCCCGCCCACCACCAGCGGGCGTCCCCGGCCTGCTGGTTGGCGAGGGAGCCGAGGAAGACCACCGTGTCCAGGTACACGTGCGGGTTGAGCCACGTGAGCACCAGCGCGGTCGCCACCGCCGCCCTGCGGCCGCCGCCGACGGCGCCGCCGACCACGAGCGCGCCCGGCCGGAGGGCGCGGCGCACGGCGAGCAGACCGTAGACGACGAGGAACCCCGCGCCGAGGAGCCGGACCGCGACGACGAGGCCGGGGGCCGCCCCGATCACGGCTCCTATGCCGAGGACCCCGGCGGCGATGAGCAGGGCGTCGGACAGGGCGCAGACCAGCACCACGGGGAGGACCGTGCCCGGGCGGCCGTCGATGCCGACCCGCAGGACGTAGGCGTTCTGCGCGCCGATGGCCACGATGAGCGCGAGCCCGGTGCCGAACCCGAGCAGGGCGGGGAGAAGTGTGTCGTTCACCGTCAGAACGCTAGGACGGGGTCGGTGTGCAGTAAAGCTAAACTTTCTTAGAACCCCTAAGGGAGGCTTAAGATGCCGTTCCAGTTCGAGCACCTGCGCACCCTGACGACACTGGTCGACGAGGGCACCTTCGAGGCGGCCGCCCGGCGGCTGCACGTGACCGCTTCGGCGGTGTCCCAGCGGGTGCGGTCGATGGAGCAGGGCACGGGAAAGGTCCTGGTCCAGCGGACGAACCCGGTGCGGACCACCGCCGCCGGCGACGTCGTGCTGCGCTACGCGCGCCAGGTCCTGCTGCTCGACGCGGACACGGCCGCCGAACTGCGCCCGGACAGCGGGGACGGCCGGGTGTCGGTCCCGCTGGCCGTGAACGCCGACAGCCTGTCCACCTGGTTCCTGGACGCGTTGGCGGACCTGCCCGCCGAAACGGGCACCGTGTTCGAGATCCACCGCGAGGACGAGGAGCACACGACGTCGCTGCTGCGGTCGGGGACGGTGATGGCGGCGGTCACCTCGAACCCGGAGGCGGTCCAGGGGTGCACCGTGGCGGGGCTCGGCGCGATGCGCTACCGGGCGGTGTGCAGCCCGGAGTTCGACGCCCGCCACCTGGGCGGGCGCGCCGACCCCGAGCTGCTGCCGCAGGCGCCGGTGGTCAACTTCGACCGCCGGGACGACCTCCAGGACCGGTTCGTGCGCGAGTCCACCGGGCGTGATCCGGCCGGGCCGAGGCACTACATCCCGGCGTCGGAGGACTTCGCCCGGACCGTACTGCTCGGGTTCGGGTGGGGCGTGGTCCCCGAGCGCCAGTGCGCCGCGGAGATCGGGGCGGGGCGGCTCGTGGAGCTGGCCCCGGAGCACCCGGTGGACGTGCGGCTGTACTGGCAGCGGTGGAACCTGAGGTCACCGGCGCTGGACCGGATCTCCGAGGTGGTGCGCGCGGGTGCGGCCACCCGCCTCCACGCGTTCTGATCCGGGTCCCGGGGACGGCCACGCCACCAGCTCGGCGAACGGGTGGTCGTCCAGGTCGACAGGCCTGTCGCAGGAGAGCACGTACCCGATGCACCGGTCCGCTTCCAGTGCGGTGTCCAACCGTCCCAGCGGCCGAGGCGTGGAGCCGGGCCGGTGCGGCAGGTGCCGCAGCCGAAGGTGGCCACCAGCGGGGATCGCCATGAGTGGGCGCCGCCCGGTCTGCCATCCCCGGAACGTGGAAATGTCTACCCGGGCCTCCGACCGGCGGGCCCCGGCCCCGCGACCGTTGCGGCGGCAGGGCCGGGGCGGCGCCCCACACGTCAGGGGCCGCCCGCTCCCCCCCTACTCGTCGTCGTCCTCGTCGTGGTGGTCGAGGTTGGAGGTGCCCCGGCGCCAGTAGCCGTCGGCCTCGCAGGTCTCGTTGCGGACGAACCCGCGCTCTTTGAGCAGGCGGCGGATCGGTGTGAGGGTGCTCGCCTCACCGGCCGCGTACACGAACCCCTCGCCCCCGGGCAGCTCCAGGGAGCGGAACGCCTCCAGCAGCAGGTCGGTGCCGCCGGGCTCGGCAGCCCCCCTGTGCAGCCAGGTGATCCGGGCGTCCGCGGGGGTCTTGATCTCCTGCTCCTCGTCGGCGTCGACGACCTCGAAGAACGCGAAGACGCGGGCGTGCGCGGGCAGTTCCTCGACGTAGCGGGCGGCGGCGGGCAGCGCCGTCTCGTCCACCAGCAGCACGTGGTAGTCGAACTCCCCGGTGATCCACGCGGTGCCGCGGGGGCCGAGCACGCCCAGTTCGTCACCGGGTCGGGCCGCCTGCGCCCAGCGCCCCGCCGGTCCGTGGTCGTGGGCGACGAAGTCGATGGTCAGACGCTGGGCGGCGGTGTCGAGCGCGCGGACGGTGTAGTCGCGAAACACCACCCCGGGGGCGCGGAAGTTGAGGCAGCGGTCGTCCTCCACCACGGGCAGGACGTGCTCGCCCCCGGCGTCGGGGAACCACAGCTTGACGTGGTCGGCGAAGTGGTCGCTCTCGAACCCGGCGAGGTCGGGGCCTGTGAAGTGGACGCGGATCATGCGCGGGGTGATGCGCTCGACGTCGGACACTGCCAGGACGCGACGCTTGAGCGGGTACATCTCGACGCGGCGCTCGTGGGTCGGGGTGGTCACTGCTTCTCCTCGTTGGTGTCGTTCCGCCCGGGGCGGAGACTGTGGTGGCGCCGCTCCGCTCCGCTGCGGGGCGGCTCCGGCGCCGCCCCGGAGCCGGGGCGGCGAAGCCGGAAAGGGTGCGGACGCCAGCCCGCGGCGTGGGCGGGGACGCTCTCGGGTTCGTGCAGGACCTGGGCGGTGCGCAACCCGGCGAAGGCCACGGCGAGGGCGCCCACGCACACCACGGTCAGGGCGCCGCCCGCGAGCATGGCGCCCGCCGCGCCGATCAGCGGGGCGACACCTCCCAGGGTGAGCGCCCCGGCGGAGTTCCCGAGGGTGGACTGGGCTGTCCACACGGCGTTGACACGACCGCGCAGACGGTCGGGGGTGTGCGACTGGAGCAGGGCGTAGCGCAGGATCTCCTCGACGACCTGCCCGAAGCCGAGGAGGGCGAGGAAGGCGAACGCCAGAGGTGCCCAGGAGGAGGCTCCCACGCCGGCGACCGCCAGCCCGCACAGGGCCACGGCGACCAGCAGCACCGCACCGGTGCGGCGGGCCCGTCCGGCCCATCCGCTGGTGAGGGATCCCAGGAGCGCGCCGACGGCCGGCGCGGTGTACATCAGGCCCGCCAGTGCCTCGCCGCCGCCGAGGACCCGGTCGGTGAACTCGGGGATGAGGACGACGGGGGCGGCGAAGAGCATCTGCACGAGGCCGAGCAGGAGCAGGGGGCCGACCACGCGGTGGCGAAGCGAGAAGACCGCCCCTTCCCGCAGGGCGGCGAGCGCCGACTGCCCGCGGTCGTGCTCCCCGGCCTCCAGCCTCGGCAGGCGCCAGACGAGCGCGGTGGTGACGAGGGACAGGGCTGCCGTGATGACGTAGTTCGTGCCCATCCCCCATGCGGCGATGATGAGGCCGCCCAGGGCGGGGGCGAGCACGGAGCCGAGCTCTCCGTTGAGGGCGAGCAGTGCCCCCGCCGCGGGGAGCTTGTCGCGGGGCACGAAGCCGGGTCCGGCGGCCTGGAGGGCGACGGCGCTGAAGGATCCGAGGACCCCGTTGAAGGCGGCGACGGCGTAGACGACCCAGAGCCAGGGCTCGGCGGGCACGAGGGTGTTGGCGGCCAGGACGCCGAACCCGACGACGGCGGAGGCCCGTCCGACGACGATGAGGCGGCGCCGGTCGCCCCGGTCGGCGAGGGTGCCGCCGACGAGGGTGCCGAGCAGGACGCTGACGGCGGTGGTGGTGTGGACGGTCGCGACCATGAGCGAGGAGCCGGTGAGCTGGTAGACCTGCATGGGCAGGGCGACCGCGGCGAATCCCAGCCCGAAGATGGAGATGAGCCGGGCGACGAAGACGATCCTGAACTCACGGCTCAGGCGCAGCGGACTGGTGTCGACCATCAGCTGGGAGAGCTTCACGGGGTCCTTCGCTGGTGTGTGGTCGGAGTCGCTCTGGGGGGAGGACCGGTGGTGGGGACCCGGGCGACGGGTCCCCACCAGGTGTGTGCGGGCGGGAGCGTACCGGTCAGGCCATGGCCTCCCGGAGGCTGCGCGGCCGCAGGTCGGTCCAGTGCGTGTCGACGTACTCCAGCGCCTCGTCGCGCCCGGCCGGGCCGTACACGGTGGTCCACCCTGCCGGGACCGGGGCGAACTCCGGCCACAGCGAGTGCTGGTCCTCGTCGTTGACCAGCACGAGGAAGGTGCCGTCGGGGTCGTCGAACGGGTTGGTCATGGGGTTCGCTCCTTGTCCGTGGGGTGGATCCGGCGGGTGGTGCAGTGGGGGCGGGGGCGGGTGAGGCCCTAGAGCCCCCGGAGGACGTCCTCGACCTGGTCGAGGACGTCGTTGGCCTGGGCGTAGGTGCGCGAGAAGCTGTGGCGCAGGGGGTGGACCTGCTCGTCCTCGACGGCGGGGAGCGTGCCCCACAGCTCCTGGTCGAGCAGGTCGGCGGTGAAGGGGTCCGGTTCGCGGGTCACGTCGGTCTCGTAGAACACGACGTCGGCGTCGCCGAGCTCGTCGAGGTTCTCGTAGGAGTACCAGGCCGCGAACTCCTCCCCGGCGGGCTCCGTCGCGGCGGTGGGGCGGGCGCCGAGCTCGTCGAGGATCAGGGCCCCCCAGGCGTTGGTGTTGACCACGGCGAACTCGTTGTCCACACCGAAGACGACGGCGAAGGTGTGGTCCGCGAGCTGGTCGGCGTAGGTCTCGCCGATCTCGGCCGTGCGGGCCTCGAAGGTCTCCCGCTCGTCCTCGGCGCGCTCTCCGTCACCGACGACCTCGGCGAGTTCGAGGGTCATGTCGCGCAGTTCGGCGCCGGCCCCGTCGAAGTCGAACAGGACGGTGGGCGCGATCTGGGACAGGTCCTCGAAGTGGTCCTCGTAGTCGCCGTGGCCGACCTCGCGCACGCCGCCGATGATGAGGTCGGGTTCGGTGGCGGCGAGGGCCTCCAGGTTGAGTTCCAGGCTCATGGCCTGGACGGCGGGGGCCGACTCCAGGACGCCCAACTGGTCCTCGGTGTAGAGGCTGGTGTTGGGCTCGATGACCCCGGCCGGTTCGATCCCGGCCTCCAGGAGCACCTCGTTGCCGAACTCCAGGGCGACGACGGACTCGGGGGCGGCGGGGATCTCGACGGGGCCGTAGTCGGTCTCGACCGTCACCGTGCCCTGGGTGGCGGCGTCGGCTTCCCCGCCGGTCTCCCCGTCGCCGCAGGCGGTGAGGGCCAGGGCCAGGGCCAGACCGGTGGCGGTGAGGGTGCCGCCCCGAAGACGGGTCGTCTGCTGTGTCACGGTGGTTGCTTCCTGTTTTCTGTGGGGGTTGTGCGCCGTCCGGGACGGGGCCGGGCCAGGGCGCGGAGTGGGTCGGAGCGTGGACCCTCGAACTTTGATAAGGATAGCCTTGCCTAAATTCACTGTCCCGTCCAGGACGGGTTTCGGGCGGGTGTCATGGCCGGGCCCCGTTCGGTCCGGTGCGGGGGTCAGCGTGGCCGGGTGACCCGGACGGCGGTGTGCGCAGGGCCCGGTCGATCTCGGGTCCGATCACCGCCAGGGCGGCGGGACCGGTGAGGTCGTTGTGGTGGTGGTCGACGGCGACGTCGACCACCTGCCCGCTGACGTGCTCCTTCCACAGCTCGGCGGTGATGCCGGACTCGGGGTCGCGCCGGGCGGTGGCGGAGAAGAAGTGCAGGTCGCCCTCGAAGACCCGGTAGCGGGTGTGGTGCATGACCTCGGTGGTGTACATGCGGGCTCGCACGACGCGGTCGATGGTGGCGGCGTCGAAGTCGGCCCACACGCCGTCGCTCTCCCGGAGGAATTCCACGACGTCCTCGCGCCGGTAGGGCGGGGTGAGCCGGGAGGGGAGGTCGCGCTGGGAGCTGGAGAGGAGGAAGTCCAGCGCCTCCTGCTCCGATTCGGCCTCGCTCATGGGGCCGCCCGCGGCGCGGACGGGCTCGGAGTCGGTGGGGTAGGTGTCCAGCAGGGCGAGGAAGGCCACCTGTTCGCCCTCCGACTGCAGGAGCGTCGCCAGGGCATGCGCGATCTGCCCTCCGAAGGACCAGCCGACGAGGTGGTAGGGGCCGTTGGGCTGGACGGTGCGGATGTGGCGGGCGTACAGCTCGACCAGGTCGTCCATGGCGGGCGGGAGCGCGCCGTCACGCAGGCCGGGGAACTGGACGCCGACGATGGGCCGTTCGCGGTCGAGGTGGGGCGCCAGCCCGGCGTAGGACCAGCTGAACCCGCTGGCCGGGTGGAAGCAGAACAGGGGTGCGCGGCGGCCTCCCTCGCGCAGGCGCAGGACGGTGGCGAGCAGGTCCTCCCTGCGCGGTGATGCGAGGTAGTCGCGCAGGCGGGCGACGGTGGGCGCGGCGATGAGGTCACCCGCGCGCAGCCGCTGCCCGGTGCGCTTGCGGATGCGGCCGACCAGGCGCATGGCGAGGAGGGAGTGGCCGCCGAGGTCGAAGAAGTCGTCGTCGGGTCCCACCTCGGCCACGCCCAGGACGGCGGCGAAGTCCGCGCAGAGGGCGCGGTCGACGTCGTCGCGGGGCGCTCTCCCCGCGGGCCCCCGGCCGGTGGGCGCGGGCAGGGCCGCACGGTCGAGCTTGCCGTTGACGGTGAGCGGGAGCCGGTCGAGGACGACCAGGGCGGAGGGGACCATGGCGTCGGGCAGGGCGTCGCGCAGGTCGCGGCGCAGCGACTCGGTGTCGAGGCCGGTGTGCGCGGCTGTGCCGGGCACGACGTAGCCGACCAGCCGTGTGAGGCCGGGGCTGTCCTCCCGGACGGTGACGGCGGCCTGGGCGACGTCGGGGTGCTCCTCCAGCGCGGCGACGACCTCGCCCGGCTCGATGCGCACGCCCCGGATCTTGACCTGCTCGTCGGCGCGCCCGAGGTAGTCCACGCGGCCGTCGGCGTCCCAGCGGACCAGGTCGCCGGTGCGGTACATGCGGCTGCCCGGCGCACCGAAGGGGTCTGCGGTGAACCGCTCGGCGGTCAGGTCGGCCCGGTTGGCGTAGCCGCGGGCCAGCCCGACGCCGGTGACGTACAGCTCTCCGGGCACCCCGGGGGCGACGGGACGCAGCGACGTGTCGAGCACGTGCACGTCGGTGTTGGAGACGGGGCGGCCGACCGTGGGGGTCTCGCTGTCCCCCGTACCGCCGCCGAGGGTGTTGATGGTGTACTCGGTCGGCCCGTAGAGGTTGTAGCCGAGCACCCCGGGGGCGTCGCGCAGGGCGTCCCACACGGTGGCGCTGACCGCCTCGCCGCCGAGCAGGACGAGCGGGGGCCGGTGGCGGCCGGCGTCCAGCAGTCCGTCCTCGACGAGCTGGCCGCAGTAGGAGGGGGTCACGTTGACGACGTCGATGTCCCGGGCCTCGCAGTAGGAGACCAGGGCGGCGGAGTCGCGGCGCAGCTCCTCGTCCATGAGGTGGACCTCGTGGCCGTCGATCAGCCAGAGGAGCTCCTCCCAGGACATGTCGAAGGAGAACGACACCGTGTGCGCGACGCGGAGCACGCGCCCTCCCTCCCCTTCCACGACGGGGTCGAAGATCTCCGCGCGGTGGTTGACGAGCATGTTCACGAGGCCGTGGTACGGGACCTGGACACCCTTGGGCCTGCCGGTGGAGCCGGAGGTGTAGATGACGTAGGCGAGGTGGTCGGGGCGGTGCGCGGCCGAGGGCACGCGCGGGGAGGTGTCGAGGGCGGCCAGCCGGTCGCGGGTCTCGGCGGAGTCCAGGTGCAGGCGCCGCTCGCCGGTGTCGCCGGGCAGGCGGGGGGCGGCGTCGGCGTTCGTGACGGTGACACCGGGTGCGGCGTCGGTGAGCATGTGGCGCACCCGGTCGACCGGGTGCTCCAGGTCCAGGGGGACGTAGGCGGCGCCCAGCTTGAGCACCGCGAACAGGGTGGCCACCCAGTCGGCGGAGCGGGGCAGGGCGATGGCGACCCGCACCTCGGGTCCCACCCCCAGTCTCCCGAGGAGGCGGGCGAGGCGTTCGGCCCGGTCGTCGAGTTCGGCGAAGGTGAGGGTCTCCTCGCGTGTGACCAGGGCGACGCGGTCCGGCCAACGCCCGGCCGAGGCCTCGAACAGCCCGGCGAGCGTGGTGTCGGGGAGGTCGCGGGCCCGCCCCCGCCCCAGGGCGAGCGCGGCGTCGGCTTGGTCGGGGGTGAGCGCGTCCACGGCGGCGACCCGCGCCCCGGGCCGCGCGGTGATCCGACCCAGCAGGCGCACGGTGCGGTCGAAGAGGTCCTGGGCGGTGTCGGCGCCGACGCAGTCGGTCCGGTAGGCGAGGCTGAGCCGGAAGTCGTCGCCGGGTTGGGCGACGAGGGTGAGGGGGTAGTGGGTGGCGTCGGAACCGGTCACCGAGTCCAGCCCGGTGCGTTCGCGGACCCGCTGGTAGCGCTCGTCGTCGCGGGGGATGTTGCGCTGCACGTACAGGGAGTCGAAGAGGCGCTGTCCGCCGACGGCCGCCTGGATGTCGGCGAGGCCGACGTGGTGGTGGGGCAGGAGGTCGGCCTGTTCGCCCTGCACCCGCACGAGCAGGTCGCGGACGGTCTCGGCCGGGAAGACGCGCACCCGCACGGGGACGGTGTTGAAGAAGACGCCGACGATGGAGTCCACACCGTCGATCTCCGGCGGCCGTCCGGCCACGGTGCTGCCGAAGACGACGTCGTCGCGTCCGGTGTGGGAGCGCAGGACCAGGCCCCACGCCGCCAGGAGGACGGTGTTGACGGTGACACCGGTGCTCCGGGCCAGGGCGGTGACCCGGCCCACGAGGGCCGGGTCGAGGACGCCGTCGACGGTGCGGGGCATGAGGGTGGCGTCGCCGACGCCGCCGGGCGAGACCAGGGTGCCCTCCTCCACCCCGTCGAGGGCGGCGCGCCAGGCGTCGAGGGAGCGCTGCCGGTCCTGGCGGGAGAGCCAGACCAGGTAGTCGCGGTAGGGGCGGGGCGCGGGCAGCCCGGTGTCGTCACCGCCGCGCAGGTACAGGTCCATGAGCTCGGCGTTGTACAGCTCGCCCGACCAGCCGTCCATGACGATGTGGTGGAACGTCAGGACGAGGGCGTCGCGGTCCGGGCCCAGCCGGACGAGGACGTGGCGGATGAGGGGTGGACGGGACAGGTCGAAGCGGCGTTCGCGCTGGCCCACGCGCAAGTGTGCGAGGCTGCGGCGCGCCTCCTCCTCCGGCAGGTCGGAGAGGTCGACCTCGCGCCAGGCGACGGGGACCTCGCGGGGGATGAACTGGACCGGGCGCTCGACCCCCTCGTGCATGAATCCGGCGCGCAGGGCGGGGTGGCGGCGCAGCAGGGTCTGGGCGGCGGCCCTGAGCGCCCCGGCGTCGACCCTGCGGGTGAACTCGAAGACGTTCTGCACGGTGTAGACGTCCAGGTGCTGCTCGTCCTTGACGGAGTGGAACAGCAGCCCCTCCTGGAGGGTGGCGAGGGGGAGCACGTCCTGGATGTCGCCGTGGCCGCCGGCGCTCGTGGTCATGGGTGTCCTCATTCGTTCGTGTGCGGTGGCGCGTGGTCGTGTGGCGGGTGGTGCCGGCCCGGTCGGGGGCGGGCCCGGTGGGTCCGGGGCGCCCGGTGCCGGGGGCGGGGTGTCCCCGCGGTCAGTCCTGGGAGTTCCACATCCGCTGCAGCTGGTCCATGTCCCCCGCGTCGAGCAGGTCGGCGAACTCCTCGCCCCGTGCCGGGGCGGGACCGTCCGGGGGGTCGGGCGGGGCCTGCGGCGCGGACTCGGTGTGCGCCGCCAGCGCCTCGGGGGTGCGGAGCGCGAACACGTCGCGGACGGTGATCTCCAGCCCCTCCGCCAGGGCGCGGCCGACCAGGCGGACGGAGGTGATGCTGTCGCCGCCCAGGGCGAAGAAGTCGGCGTCGGCTGCGGCCTCGGGCAGGTCGAGGACGTCGGCGACGGCCGTGCACAGGACTTTCTCCGCGCCGGTCCGGGGCGGGCGGCCCCGTTCCGGTGCGGGCGCCTCGGGCGCGGGCAGGGCGGCGCGGTCGAGCTTGCCGTTGACGCTCAGCGGCAGCCGTTCCAGGAGCACGACCACGGTCGGGACCATGGCCGCGGGCAGGGCCCCGGCCAGGTGTGCGCGCAGGTCGGCCGGGTCCGGGGTGTGCCCCGGCGCCGGAACGGCGTAGCCGGTGAGGCGCGCGGTGCCGCCGGGGCCGGTGTGCACGGTGACGGCGGCGGCCGAGACACCGTCCAACCGGGAGAGGGCGGCCTCGACCTCGCCGGGTTCGACACGGACGCCGTTGACCTTGACCTGGTCGTCGGAGCGTCCGAGGTAGACCACGGTGCCGTCGGCGCGGCGCCGCACGAGGTCGCCGGTGCGGTACAGGCGCGCCCCGGGCGGGCCGAACGGGTCCGCGGTGAACCGCTCGGCGGTCAGGCCGGGGCGGCCGGTGTAGCCGCGGGCGAGCTGGACACCGCCCAGGTGGAGTTCGCCGGCGGTGCCGGGCGGCACCGGGCGCAGCCAGGGGTCCAGGACGTGCAGGGCGGTGTTCCAGACGGGGGTGCCGATCGGGACGGGGTCGGTGGGGGCGGTGGTGCTCCGGGCGTCGCCGGGCAGGGTGGTGGGGTCGAACGCGTCGGCGGGGAAGGGTGTGACGGCCAGGTGCGAGGTGACGTCGACGGCGGCCTCGGTGGGGCCGTAGAGGTTCTCCAGACGGGCGTCGAGGACACGCGCGAAGTCCCTGGCCAGGAGGCCGTCCAGGGCTTCGCCGCTGGCGATGACCAGGCGCAGGGCGGCGGCGCCCGCCGCGGCGGGCTCGTCCAGGAACAGCCGCAGCATGGACGGGACGAAGTGGCACACGGTCACACGCTGCTCCGCGAACAGCGCGGCGAGGTAGGCGGGGTCGCGGTGGCCGCCGGGGCGGGCGGTGACGATCGCGGCGCCCACGGCCAGGGGCCAGAAGAACTCCCACACGGACACGTCGAACCCGACCGGGGTCTTCTGCGCGACGCGGTCCTCGGGGGTGAGTCCGTAGGCGCCCTGGGTCCACTCCAGCCGGTTGGCCAGGGCCCGGTGGGAGACCCCGACGCCCTTGGGGGTGCCGGTGGAGCCTGAGGTGAAGATGGTGTAGACGAGTTGTTCGGGGTGGACCCCTGCCCAGGGCAGGGGTTCGGCGGCGGACAGGCGGGCCGCCGTCTCCGGGGCGTCGAGGAGCAGGGGCGCGATCCCGGCGCACAGGCCGCTGTGGGCGCCCGACGTCGTGACGAGGACGGCGGCCCCGGCGCGCGCGGCCATGTCGGCCAGGCGCGCGGGCGGGTGGTCCAGGTCCAGCGGCAGGTACGAGGCTCCGGTGCGGACCGCCGCGAGCAGGGCGGTCACCAGGTCGGCGCCGCGCGGCAGGGCCACCGCGACGACGGTCTCGGGCCCGGCACCGTGCTCGGCGAGGAGCGCGGCCAGGCGCGCGGCGTCCGCGTGGAGTTCGCGGTGGGTGAGTTCGCGGTCGCCGTCCACGACCGCGACGCGGTCGGGGTGGGCCGTCTCGGCCTCGGCCAGGAGTGTGCTGAGGCTGGTGTGGGCCGTGGGGTGGGTGGTGTCGTTGTGTCGGTTCAGGGTGGCGTGCTGTTCGGCGGTGAGCGGGTCGAGGGCGCTCACGGGACGCGCCGGGTCCAGGCACGCCTGGTCCAGCAGGTGGCCGAACAGGTCGAGCAGCCGGTGCGCGGTGTCGGCGGACAGGCTGTCGGGCAGGTGGTCCAGGCGGAGCAGGGTGTCCCGGTCGGGGCCCTCGTCGGGGAGCACGGCGAGGGCGGCCGGGTAGTGGGTGGCGTCGCGGACGCGGAGCCCTCCCACGCGCAGTCCGGCCCCCGCCCCGGCCGCGTCGGGGTCGAAGGGGTAGTTCTCGACGACGAGCAGGGTGTCGAAGAGGGTGCCGTGCCCGGCCTCGCGCTGGATCTCGGCGAGGCCGGTCCACTGGTGGTCGAGCAGGTCGGCCTGTTCCATCCGCAGCCGCGTGAGCAGGTCCGAGACGGACTCGGCGGGGTCCAGGCGCACGCGGATGGGGAGCGTGTTGGTGAACAGCCCGATCATGTCCTGGGAACCGGGCAGTTGCGGGGAGCGTCCGGACACCGGCTGGCCGAACACGACGTCGGTACGGCCGGTGTGGACGGCCAGGGTCAGCGCCCACGCCGCCTGGAGGACGGTGTTGACGCTGACTCCGGCGGTGGCGGCCAGGGCGCGCAGGCCCCCGCCGGCCCCGGCCCCGAGTACGCGTTCGACACGGTCGGGCGCGGTACGGGCGGCGGCGGGGGTCCCCACCTCGCCGGGAACCCCGGCCGCTCCGCCGTCGGCGGCGCGGGCGACGAGGGTGGGCCCGGTGAGGCCGGTGAGGGCGGTGCGCCACGCCCGGCGTGCGGCGCCGTGGTCCAGGCGGCCCACCCAGGCGAGGTGGTCGCGGTAGCGGGGCGCGGGCGGCAGGGCGGCGGCGTCACCGTCGGCCGCGTACAGGCGCAGCAGGTCACGGGCGAGCAGTGGCAGCGACCAGCCGTCCAGCAGCACGTGGTGGGCGGTGACCAGGAGGACGGTGCGCGCCGGTCCGGTGCCGAGCGCGTGGAAGCGGATCAGCGGTGGTGCCGCCAGGTCGAAGCCGCGGTCGAGCTCGGCCGCCGCCGTCCGCTCCTCCACCCCGGCGCGTTCCCCGGCGTGCAGGGCGGTGAGGTCGGTGCTGTCCCAGTCCAGGTCGGTGTCGGCGGGCACGAACTGCACGGGCCGGTCCAGCTCCTCGTGCGCGAACCCCGCCCGCAGGTTGGGGTGGCGGTCCAACAGCGCGGCGGCCGAGCGGCGCAGCCTTGCGGGGTCGGCGTCGCCGTGCAGCTCCAGGCGCACCTGGATGCCGTACACGTCGGCGTCCCCTCCGGTGAGGGCGTGGTGGAACAGCAGGCCCTCCTGGAGGGGCCCGAGCGGGAGCACGTCGGCGATCGCCCCGGTGTTCTCCTGTGTCATCGGCGCTTCCTCCACATCGATGCGAGCTGGTCGAGCTGGCCGGGGGCCAGGGACAGCAGCGGTTCGTCCTCCGCCCGTCCGTGGGCGGGTTCGTCCACGGGGGCGGCGTTGGGTTGCGCGGCCGCGGCGAGGTCGGCGGCCACGGGGTGTCGGAAGACCTGGCGGCCGGTGACCGTCCAGCCCCTCTCGCGGAGGCCGCCGACCAGGCGCAGGGTGAGGACGCTGTCGCCGCCCAGGGCGAAGAAGTCCTCGTCGGCGCCGACCCCGTCCAGACCGAGGACCTCGGCGTAGACGGAGCAGACCGCGTGTTCGGCGCCGGTGGCGGGTGCGCGTCCGAGGGGGCGTTCGCCCGTGTCCTCGCGCGGGTCGGGCAGCGCCTTGCGGTCGATCTTGCCGTTGGCGGTGAGCGGCCAGGCGTCGAGGAGGACGAACGCCGAGGGGACCATGTACCCGGGCAGGGTGCGGGCCAGCCCGGCGCGGATGTCGGCGTCGGCGACCGGGCGGTCGGTGACGGCGTAGGCGACGAGGCGGTGGTGGCCGCCGGCCTCCTCCCTGGCGGTGACGACGGCCTGGGCCACACCGTCGATCCCGGTCAGGGCGGTCTCGATCTCGCCGGGTTCGATGCGAAACCCGCGGACCTTGACCTGGAAGTCGGCCCGGCCGAGGAAGTCGAGCGTGCCCTCGTCCCTCCAGCGGGCCAGGTCGCCGGTGCGGTACATGCGGGTTCCCGGCGCACCGTAGGGGTCGGCGACGAACCGCTCCGAGGTCAGGCCGTGGCGGCCGTGGTAGCCGACCGCGACACCCTCACCGGCGATGTAGAGATCGCCGGCGACCCCGGTCGGCACCGGGGACAGGTGGGCGTCCAGGACGTAGACGCGGGTGTTGGCCATGGGGCGGCCGATGCTGACGGGCTTCTCCGGGCACACGGGCGAGGTGGTGGACCAGATGGTGGTCTCGGTGGGCCCGTAGACGTTGGTGACCCGGTCGGTGCGGGAGGCGAGGTGGTCGGCCAGGGCTTGGGGCAGTGCCTCGCCGCCGACCAGGACGCGGAGCCCGTCGAGGGCCTCGGGCCTGGTCTCCAGGAGCATGCGCCAGAGGGTGGGGGTGGCCTGCATGGTGGCGATCCGACCGTGTTCGATCAGGTCGGCGAGGGCGGTGCCGTCCCGGACGGTGTCCTTGTCGGCCAGGACGACCGTGGCACCGAACCGCAACGGCAGATACAGCTCCAGAGCCGAGATGTCGAAGCTGACCGTGGTCACCGCCAGCCACCGCTCACCCCGCACCAGCGGAAAGCGCGCACCCATGTCGGTGAGGAAGTTGGCCAGGTTGCGGTGCGAGACCACCACACCCTTGGGACGACCCGTCGAACCCGACGTGTACAACACGTACGCCACCGCGTCCGCGTCGGCGCCGGGGGTGCGGCCCCGGGCGCAGGGCAGGTCCGGTGCTCCGTTCCCGCGCGGGTCGGGGGTGTCGAGGTCGGCGGTGGGGACAGCGGCCCCCTCGGGCGCCACCACTCCCCCACCGGTCACCAACAGCACCGCCCCCGAATCGGCCAACATGTACGCCAACCGGTCCGCCGGGAACTCCGGGTCCAACGGCAGGTACACACCACCCACCCGCTGCACCGCCAACAGCGCCGCCACCAGATCCACCGAACGCGGCAGCGCCACACCCACCACCCGCCCCGCACCCACACCCCGCAAACGCAACACCCCCGCGATCCGGTCCACACGGGCATCGAGCTCGGCATAGGAGTGCTCCCCCGCGGCATCGACCACGGCAGCAGCCCCGGGGGTGCGCACCGCCCAGTCCGCCAGCACCTCACACGGACGCCGCACCGCCACCGCGACCGCGGTGTCGTTGAACCCCTCCAGCAGTCGCAGGTGTTCGTCGCCGGACAGGATCCGGGGACGGGCGATCGGCTGCCGGGGGTCCGCGGCGACCTGTTCCAGGAGGCGCACGAGACGCTCCGCGATCCTCTCCGCACCGGTGGCGTCGAACAGGTCGGCGGAGTAGTTGAGCGCGAGCCGGGTGCCCTGGCGGGGGTCCTCGACGAACGCGAACTCCAGGTCGAAGCGGGCCGTGTCCAAGGGCGTCTCGACCATGCGCGTGGAGGCGCCGAAGAGCCCGGCCGCGCCCTCGGGGCGCCGCTGGTAGGAGACCATCGTCTGGAACAGGGGGTGGCGGCTGACGGAGCGCTCCTGTTTGAGGGCCTCCACCACGGTGTCGAAGGGCGCGTCGGCGTTGGCGAAACCGGCCAGGTCGACGGCGCGCACCCGTTCGAGGAGTTCGGCGAACGTGGGCCGCCCGGACAGGTCCAGCCGCAGGACGAGCGTGTTGAGGAAGAACCCGACCGCGTCCTGCAGGCCCTCGTCCGCCCGGTCCGCGACCGGGCTGCCCAGGGGGATGTCGTCCCCGGCGCCGAGCCGGTGGAGCAGGACCGCGACGGCGGCCTGGACGACCATGAACACGGTGACGCCGTGGCGGACGGCCACCTCGCGCAGGGCCGCGTCGAGTTCGGGGGCGACGGCGGCCTGGACGAGCCCGCCCGTGTGGCTGGGGAGGGCCGGGCGGGGGCGGTCGGTGGGCAGGGCGAGTTCTTCGGGAAGCCCCTCCAGCGCGGCCCGCCAGTGGTCGAGCTGCCGGGCGAGCGGGCTGCCGGGGACGTCGGCTCCGCCGAGCCAGGCGGTCCGCGACGCGGCGTAGTCCGCGTACTGGACCGGGAGCGGCGCCCAGTCGGGGGCGTGCCCGCGGGCGCGCGCCCGGTAGGCGGTGTCCAGGTCCGCGAGCAGGGGGCCGAAGGACCACTCGTCGGCGACGATGTGGTGCAGGACGACCAGGAGCACGCACCCCTCGCCGGGTCCGTCCGTGTCGGCGGCCGGGTCCGCGGAGGTACGGGGGGAGGCGGGGCCGCCGGGGTCCGCGCCCGTTCCCGACCCCTCACCGCCCTCTGCCGGGTGGGGTCCGGCGGCCCCGGGGCCGGTGATCAGGCGGACCCGCAGCGGCGGGTGCGCGGCCAGGTCGAAGGGGAGCGCGGTGAGACGGGCGAGTGCGGGCCCGACCGGCCCCTCGACCCCCACCGACGCGACGTCGAACGCGGTGGTGTCGGTGACGGCGGGTTCGGGTCCCTCCGGGCCGGTCCGGATGACGGTGCGCAGGACCTCGTGGCGGTCGGCGAGGTCGGCGACCGCGGCGCGCAGGACGTCCTCGTCCAAGGGTTGGTCGACGCGCACGGCGAGCGGGACGTTGTAGGCGCCTCCGGGTTCGTGGACCTGGTCGATGAGCCAGAGCCGGTGCTGTGCGTGGGACAGCGTCGGTCGCCGGCCGTCGCGGCCGGAGCGCGGCACGACCGGGGGCCGGACGCTGCCTCCCTCCTCGGTGCGGTGGGCGAACGCGGCCGGTGTGGGCGCCTCGAACAGGTCGCGGACGCCCACCTCGGCGCCGAGGAGGGCGCGGGTGCGGGCGACGACACGGGTGGCCAGCAGGGAGTGCCCGCCCAGGGCGAAGAAGTCCTCGTCGGGGCCGACCGGGCCGCGGCCGAGCACGTCGCCGAAGACCTGTCCCAGGATCTCCTCGCGGGCTCCGACGGGGGCGCGTCCCGGGTCGGCGGGGCCTTTGGGGTCGGGCAGGGCCTTGCGGTCCACCTTGCCGTTCGCGGTGAGGGGGAGGGAGTCCAGGACGACGACGGCCCCGGGGACCATGTGGTCGGGCAGGGTCGTCGCGACGTGGGCGCGCAGGGCGGAGGGCACGAGGGCGGGCCCGCCCGGCCGGGGCACCGCGTAGGCGGCCAGCCAGGCCTGGCCGGGCTGGTCCTCCCTGGCGGTGACGACGGCCTGGGCGACCCCGGGGGCGGTGAGCAGGGCCGCCTCGATCTCGCCGGGTTCGATGCGAAACCCGCGGACCTTGACCTGGAAGTCGGCCCGGCCGAGGAAGTCGAGCGTGCCCTCGTCCCTCCAGCGGGCCAGGTCGCCGGTGCGGTACATGCGGGTTCCCGGCGCACCGTAGGGGTCGGCGACGAACCGCTCCGAGGTCAGGCCGTGGCGGCCGTGGTAGCCGACCGCGACACCCTCACCGGCGATGTAGAGATCGCCGGCGACTCCGACCGGGGCGGGTCGGAGCGCGCCGTCCAGGACGTAGACGCGGGTGTTGGCCATGGGGCGGCCGATGCTGACGGGGCCGTGGGTCGTCAGTGGAGCCGTGGTGGACCAGATGGTGGTCTCGGTGGGCCCGTAGACGTTGTGCGCGGCCTCTGCGGTGTCGGCGAGCAGGGCGGCGAGCGGCTGCGGGACGGCCTCGCCGCCGACCAGGACGCGGAGTCCGCGCACGACGGTGCGGTCGTGCTCGGTGAGGGACTGCCACAGGGAGGGGGTGGCCTGCATGATCGTGGCGCCGCCGGCGGCGACGAGCTCGGCGAGCAGACGGGGGTCCCGGACGGTGTCCTTGTCGGCCAGGACCACCGTGGCACCGAACCGCAACGGCAGATACAGCTCCAGAGCCGAGATGTCGAAGCTGACCGTGGTCACCGCCAACCACCGCTCACCCCGCACCAGCGGAAAGCGCGCACCCATGTCGGTGAGGAAGTTGGCCAGGTTGCGGTGCGAGACCACCACACCCTTGGGACGACCCGTCGAACCCGACGTGTACAACACGTACGCCACCGCGTCGGGGGGTCCGGGCGACTCGTGCTGCCCGGAGCCCTGGCCCGCACGTCCGGGAACAGGTTCCCCTGTGAGGGTGTCGAGGTCGGCGGTGGGGACAGCGGCCCCCTCGGGCGCCATCACTCCCCCACCGGTCACCAACAGCACCGCCCCCGAATCGGCCAACATGTACGCCAACCGGTCCGCCGGGAACTCCGGGTCCAACGGCAGGTACACACCACCCACCCGCTGCACCGCCAACAGCGCCGCCACCAGATCCACCGAACGCGGCAGCGCCACACCCACCACCCGCCCCGCACCCACACCCCGCAAACGCAACACCCCCGCGATCCGGTCCACACGGGCATCGAGCTCGGCATAGGAGTGCTCCTCCGCGGCATCGACCACAGCAGCAGCCCCGGGGGTGCGCACCGCCCAGTCCGCCAGCACCTCACACGGACGCCGCGCCGCCACCGCGACAGCGGTGTCGTTGAACCCCTCCAGCACGAGGGCGCGTTCGGCGGGGGTGGAGGTGTCGATCTCCGCGAGCGGGCGGTGGGGGTCCTCGGTGATCTGCGTGAGGACCCCGCGCAAACGCTCCATCAGGTCACGGGCCCTGTCGGCGCCGACGGCGTCGGGCCGGTGGCACAGGCGCAGGCCGAGGGCCTCCCCGGGGAAGACGTTGAGCGACACCGGGTAGTGGGTGGCGTCCTCCACGCGCACGTCGGTCAGGCGCACGCCCCCGTAGTCGTGGTCGGCCAGGGCGTCGCGCAGCGGAAAGTTCTCGAACACCAGGAGGGTGTCGAACAGGGGCGCGGCCCCGGCGAGCTCCTGGGTCCGGGTCAGTCCGACGTGGTGGTGTTCGGCCAGGGCGGCCTGGCGTTGTTGGAGGTCGCGGAGCAGGTCGGACAGGAGGGTGCCCGGTCCTGTGCGCACCCGCACCGGCACGGTGTTGATGAACAGGCCGAGGATGGACTCCACCCCGGGCAGGTCGGCGGGCCGACCGGAGACGGTCGCGCCGAACACGACGTCGGTCCGCCCGGTGGCGCCGCCCAGGACCAGCGCCCAGGCTGCCTGCACGAGCGTGTTGACGGTGACGCCCAGGTCGCGGGCGGTCCCGGCGGCCCGCGCGGTCTCCTCCGGGGTGAGGGCGCCGGAGACGATCTGCTGGCCCTGGCCTCCGTGGGCGGAGGCGTGCGGGGCGAGCAGGGTGGCGCCGTCCAGGTCGGAGAGTTCGCCGCGCCATGCGGTGTCGGCGGCGTCGGCGTCGCGTTCGGCCAGCCAGGCCAGGTGGTCGCGGAATCCGGTGCCGGGCGCGGGGGTGTCGGGGTCGGCGTAGAGGGTGAGGAGTTCGCGCAGGAAGAGGGGTGTGGACCAGCCGTCCAGGAGTGTGTGGTGGTCGGTGCAGACCAGGACGTGGTGGTCGGGGTCCAGGTGGAGGAGGGTGAAGCGCACCAGTGGCGGGTGGGCCAGGTCGAAGGGGGTGGCCAGCTCCTGCGCGCACACCTGCTGGACGTGTTCGTCCCTGGTCCGGGGGTCGGTTCCGGCCAGGTCGACGACGTGCCAGCGCGGGGCGACGGCCTCGGGGACGAACTGGACGAGGTCCTCGCCGTCGGCCCAGAACCCGGCGCGCAGGCCGGGGTGTCGGTCCAGGAGTGCGGCGGCGGCCCGGTGGAGCCGTCCGGGGTCGAGGGGCCCCTCGATCCGGGTGGCGGACTGCGCGGTGTAGGCGTCGTGGCCGAAGGTGTAGAGGCTGTGGAAGACCAGCCCGGCCTGGAGGGGTGTGGGCGGCCACAGGTCGGTGAGGCGGGCCGCGGGGTCGCCGGACCGGTCGGCCCAGGCGCGTTCGACCTGCTCGACGCGGTCGGCGGTGAGGGCGACCAGGGGTGTGTCGGAGGGGGTGAGGACGTGAGGTCCGGGTCGGCGTGCGGCGTCGGCGAGGGTGCGCAGGGCGGTGGTGAGGTCGGCGGCCAGGGCACGGACGGCGTCGGGACCGTGGACGCCGGGCGCCCAGCGCCAGGTGAGGTCGAGGCGGGGCCCCTCGGGCCCTTCGTGGGCGATGGCGCCGAGTTCGAGCCCGTGGGTGAGCGGCTGCTGGGGGTCCTCGCCGAGCATGACGCGGGTGGAGACGGGAGCGGACTCCCACGGCTGGGCGGTGGGGGTGCCGAAGCGGCCCAGGTAGTTGACGAGGATGTCGGGGCGGGCCCGGCCGGTGAGACGGGGCGCGGTGTCGGGGTTGAGGTGGCGCAGGAGCCCGTAGCCGAGGCCGTCGCCGGGGACGGCGCGCAGGGTCTCCTTGACGTGCTTGAGGACGCGCGCGGCGGCGGCCGGGTCGGTGAGCGCGCGGACGGGGTCGGTGGGTGCGGTGGGGCTGTGGGGTGCACCGGGGGCCGTGGGGGCGGCGGTCCGCGCGGCAGGACCCAGGTCGAGGGCGACGGGGTGTGAGCTGGTGAGCCAGCCGACGGTGCGCGCCAGGTCCGCGGGCGCGCCGGGGCCGACGGGGCCGGGAGCCCCCCCGATTCCAGGATCGCCTGTGTGGTCGGGGTCGGGCAACCCGCCCCCGTCCGGCCTGTGGACAACCTCCCCGGGCCGGGTCTGGCACAGGAGTTCGCGGCGGCCGTGGCCCTCCAGTTCCACCAGGAGCCGGTCGCCGGGGCCGCCCTGCCCCGCGCGGGCGTGCGCCGCGGCGATGGTGAGGGCCGCCAACAGCACGTCCTCGGCGCCCGCCCGGTAGACGGCTCCGATGTCGGAGAGCACCGCGCGGGTCAGGTCGGGGTCGAGTGCGACGTCCAGGCTGTGGCGGGTCGCGACGACGTCGCGGCGCGGCTCCAGCTCGCGCGCGCCCAGCGGACGGTGGGCGCCGGGGTCGGTCTGGGCGAGCCAGTGGTCGAGTTCGGCCAGGCGCCCCGGGTGCCGGGCCTCCTGGGCGAGCAGCCCGGTCCAGCGGCGCAGGGACGTGCCCGCGCCGGGCAGGCGCACCGGTTTCCCCGCGCTGAGCGACGCCACGGCGGCGGCCAGGTCGGGGCCGATCACCCGCCAGGACACACCGTCCACGGCCAGGTGGTGTACCTGGACGAGGAGCTGTCCCATCCGGTCGGGGCCCGCGTCGAACCACACGGCGGTCAGCGGGCGCCCCTCGGGCAGGTCGATACGGGTGTGGGCGTCGGCGGCCGCGCGTTCGACCGCGGTGGCGAGGTCGTCCCCGTCGAGGCCGGCGGCGTCCACCCGCACCAGCAGGTCGGCGCCGCGGACCTCCTTGGCGGACAGCACCTCCATCGTGTACGGCGACCGGGACGGCGCCCGTTCCGGTTCCCCGGGGGCGGCGGGGGCACCCCCGTCCCGCCCACCGTCGTCCGGTCCGAGGTCCGGGCGCACCCTCAGGCGCAGGGCGCCGTGGTGGGACACGAGCGCTGCGAGCGCCCCTTCCAGGACCTCGAAGGCCATCCCGGCGGGGGTCCACAGCACCTGTGACTGCGTGAACCCGGCACGGGGCGCCCCCTGGTCGAGGAGGTCGGCCGTGACAGGGGTGGCCCGGACCGGGCCGACCGGGTTGTCGGGGGTGCGTTCGGCGACCGCCGATCCGCGTCCCGCGGTGCGGGCCGCCAGCCGGGTGACCGTCGGGGCCTCGAACACGTCGCGCACGGTGAGCGCCAGACCTGCGGCGCGGGCGCGGTTGACGGCCTGGATGGCGAGGATGCTGTCGCCGCCCAGGCGGAAGAAGTCGTCGTGGACACCGGGGTCGGAGCCCAGGACCTCGCGGAAGACCCCGAGCAGCGCGTGCTCGTCGGCGGTGGTGGCCGCGGCCCGGTCCCGGGCCGCGCCGTCCGCGCCTTCGGGCTCGGGGAGGTCGGGCAGGGCGGCGCGGTCGACCTTGCCGCTGGAGTTGAGGGGGAGCCGGTCGAGCACCGCCACACGCGCGGGGACCATGTGGTCGGGCAGGCGCCGGGCGACGTGGTCGCGGACCCCCTCCTCGGTGGGGGCGTGCCCGCCCCGGGGGACCACGTACGCGACCAGCCGGGGGGCGCCGGCCGGGGTGCGGCGCACCACCGTGGCGCACCGCGCGACGCCCGGGTGGGTCTCGGCCACGGCGTCGACCTCCTCGGGTTCGACGCGGTAGCCGCGCACCTGGACCTGGGAGTCGGTCCGGCCGAGGTAGGCGACGCGGCCGTCCTCGCGGACCAGGGCCCTGTCCCCGGTGCGGTACATGCGGCCACCGGGCGGGCCGTAGGGGTTGGCGAGGAAGCGTTCGGCGGTCGGTCCGGGGCGGTGGGCGTAGCCGCGTGCGAGCTGGTCGCCGTCCAGGTAGAGCTCGCCGGGGACTCCGCGCGGGACGGGCCGCAGGGCGGCGTCGAGAACAAGGGCGCCCACGCCGGCGACGGGGCGGCCGATGGAGGTGTCGGCGCTGTCGCGCACGTCGCAGACCAGGGCGTCGACGGTGTTCTCGGTGGGCCCGTAGAAGTTGAGGGCCCGGGTGGTCGAGGGCAGTGCGCGCAGGCGCTCCCACAGGCTCTGCGGGCAGGCCTCACCGCCGAAGGTCAGCAGGGCGGGCAGCCGGTGCAGCTGCCCGGAGTCCAGGAGCGCCTGGAGGTAGGTGGGGGTGGAGTCGAGGTGGTCGATGCGGTGTTCGGCGACGTAGGCGCCCAGCCGGGCGTGGTCGAACACCAGGTCGGTGTCGACCAGGTGGAGCTCGTGGCCGTGGACCAGGCCGAGCAGGGTGTCCCAGGAGGCGTCGAAGGTGAACGAGCCGGTGTGCCCGATCCGGGCGCGTCCGGGCAGGTGCCGGTGCAGGTGTGCGCGCTGGGTGGCGGCGAGGGCGGCGAGGGCGCGGTGCTCGACGACCACTCCCTTGGGCCGGCCGGTGGAGCCGGAGGTGTAGATGAGGTAGGCGGCGTCGCCGGGTCGCGGCGGGGGCAGGTCCGGTCCGTCGCAAAGACGGGTGTCGGCGCCGGCGGGTTCGTCCCGAAGGTCGGGGGCGTCGAGCTCGACCACCCGGGCCGTGCCCGTACCGGGCAGCAGGGAGACGGTGTCGGACCTGCTCAGCACCAGGGTGGGCCGGGCGTCCGCGAGCACGTGGGCCAACCGGGCGGCGGGGTGCTCGGGGTCGAGGGGGACGTAGGCGGCGCCCGCTCGCAGCACGGCGAACAGGGAGACGAGCAGGTCGGTGGACCTGGGCAGGGCGAGGGCGACGACGTGTCCGGGGCCGGCGCCGAGTCCGCGCAGGCGGCGGGCGAGCCGGTCCACCCGTTCCGTGAACCGGGCGCGGGTCAGCCGTTCGGTTCCCGAGACGACCGCGGTGGCCCGGGGGTCCTCGGCCGCGGCGCGGGCCAGGAGTTCGGTGACGGGGACGAAGGCCCTCGCGACCGGGGTGTCCCCCCGGCGTGCGGGTTCGCCTGCGGCACCGGTCGCGGTGGGGCCCGTTGCCGGTGCGCCGGTCACGCGGGGTGTGGCGAGCAGGGCGGCGGAGGGATCGGTGGTGTCCAGGGCGGCCAGGGGGGTCCCCGGTCGGGCGGTGGCGAAGGACCGCAGGAAGTGGGCGAACCCGTCCAGCCGGGCCCGGGCCCCCGCGCGGTCGTAGCGTTCGTCGTTGGCGTTGACCTCCAGTACCAGCCCTTTGCCGGACGGCCGGTACACCGAGAGGGCGATGTCGTCGACGGGCCCCTCGGACAGGGTGGCGGTGGTGGACGGGCACCCGTCGAAGGTGAACCGGTAGTCGAACAGCTTGACGTTGATCTCGGGGCCGAACAGTCCGAAGCGCTCGCCGACCGCCGACAGGTCGCGGCGCAGGTGCTCGGCCCGGTACCGCTGGTGGTCGCGCAGCCCGCGCCCTGCGGCCATGGCCGTGCCGGTCACCTCGGCCACGGTGTCGTCGGGGCGCACGCGCACGCGCAGCGGGAGCACGTTGACGACCATCGCGGGGGTGCGCAGGCCGGCGGACCCCAGGCGTCCCATGAACGGAGACCCCAACAGCAGGTCGCGCCCACCGGTCAGCCGGTGGGTGTAGGCGGCGAACGCCCCGACGAGGGCGTCGGCCCAGGTGGCGCCGGCCCCGCGGGCCAGGTCGTCCAGCCCTTCGCAGACCGCGGTGTCCAGGGTGGCCCGCTCGTGCAGGAATCCCGCGTGGGGCGCGGACGGCGCCGTGGACAGCAGGGCCGGTTCGGGCCGGTCCGCCATCAGGGCGGTCCAGTACTCCCGGTCCCGCGTGTACCGCTCGGAGGCACCGTAGTCCTCCTCGGCGGCGACCACGTCGGCGAGCGCCCCGAACACCCGGTCCGGTGTGGTCCCGCCCTCGCCCAGGCGCGTGTAGACCTCCGCGACGCGGCGGGCCACCATGGTGACGGCGTAGGCGTCGACGGCGATGTGGTGGTAGCGCTGGAACCACAGCCACCGGCCCGCACCCACCCTGAACAGCGCGAACCGGTACAGGGGTTCCGCGGTGACGTCCACGGGGCGGGCCATGTCGGCGCGCATCCGGGCCAGCGCCCGTGCCAGCGCCCCCTCCTCACCGCCGGCCGGGTCGCCGCCCTCCCCGGTCCCGCCCTCGGTGAGGTCCACGACCTCCAGTTCACGGGGCACGTCCGCGCCGACCTCCTGGCCGACCCGGTCGCCGTCCGCCACCACGCGCACGCGCAGGGCGTCGCTCTCGGCGACCACCGCGCGCACCGCCGCGGCGAACCGGTCGGTGTCCAGGTCGGAGGGGATGTCGGTGTACTGGCCGACGTTGAACACCGGGCTGTCCGGTGCCGTCTGCTGGGCGTACCAGACACCGGCCTGGGCACCGGTCAGGCCCAGCCGGGTGCCGTGGATGTCAGCCATGGGTCGGTTGCTCCTCAGAAGGTTCGGGACGTGCCGGGTCGGGCGGTGGAGGACGCGGAGAAGGGGGTGGGGCCGGGTGCGGGGCTGGTCAGCGCACGAGCAGTGACGCCCAGGCGTTGACGGTGGGTTTCTCGGCCAGGTCGGCGAAGTCGGTTTCGACCCCGGCGGCGCGCCAGGTCTCCATGAGGCTCATGAGGCGGACCGAGTCGAGCCCGCGTTCGAGGAGGTTCTCGCCGGGGTCGATGTCCTGGACGGGTTCGCCGAGGATCTGGGCGACGTCCGCGCGCACGCGTTCGGGGGTGAGGGGCTCGGCCATGGTGTGTGTCCTTCCGATGAGTGCCGGGCGGTGTTGTTCGAAGGCTTCCGGGCCGGGGCGGCCGTCCGGGTCCTCGGCCGCACGACGGTGTGCGGTCCGGTGGTGCCCCGCGGGCGCCGCCGGGGCACCGCGAGGGGCAGCCCGGTGGACGCGGGCCCGGGAGGAGGCGGAAGACACGATCTAGGCGGGGATGTCGGTGCGGGCGGCGACGGAGTCGATGATCTCGGCGACGCGGGTGGCCACGTTGGAGAGCAGCGACGCAGACACGCCGTGGGTGTGCTCGGTGCCCCCTTGGAGGTAGAGGCCGCAGGTCAGGTCGTCGTGCGTGGCCATCCGGTAGTCGCGTTCGACGGCCGGGCGCCCGTCGGGGGTGGAGACCAGTTGGTCGGCGAGCCCGCCCAGCAGGGGGCGGGGGTCGGCCGGGTGGTAGCCGGTGGCGAAGACGACGTGGTTCGCGGCGACGGGCGTCTGCTTGCCCGTGACCAGGTCCTCCACGACGACCGCGACGCCCTCCGGCCCCTCGGTGAGCCCCGCGACCCGGGCGGTGTTGTGCAGGTGCAGGCGCTCGCGGCCCTGGACCATCTCCGCGTAGTGGCGCCGGTAGAGGGCTTCGATGAGGTCGGGGTCCACCACCGAGTAGTTCGTGTTGCGGTGGTAGCCCATGAGCTTGCGTTTGACGTCCTCCGGCGCCGTGTAGAAAGCGTCGACGGCTTCGGGGTCGAAGATGCGGTTGGCGAAGGGGCTGTCGTCGGAGGGGCTGTACCCGTAGCGGGAGAAGACCGCGTGGACGTGGGAGGCGGGGAAGCGCTGGTGCAGGTGGTCGACCACCTCGGCGGCGCTCTGCCCGGCGCCCACCACCACGAACGAGTGCGGTGCGGCCCCGGGCGGCAGCTCGGCCAGGCGGGTGAGCAGGTACTCGTTGTGCCAGACGCGGGAGGACTGCTCCACTCCCCCGGGCATGCGGGGGCGCAGGCCGGGGCCGAACACGACGTTGCGGGCGCGCAGGACGGTGCGTTCGCCGTCGGTGTCCTTGGAGACCACGTCCAGGTGGGTGACCCGGCCCCCGGTGCGTACCGGCAGCACCTCCACGACCTCCTGTCCGTAGCGGACCTGGTCGGCGACGCGGGAGGCGCACCAGGACAGGTAGTCGTGGAACTCCCGGCGCAGGGGGAACAGGGTCTTGTGGTTGATGAAGTCGTGCAGCCGCCCCACGTGGTGCAGGAACGACAGGAAGCTGAAGTCGCTGGCCGGGTCGCGGGTGGTCACGAGGTCCTTGAGGAAGGACACCTGCATGGTGGCGTCGTCCAGGAGCATCCCCCCGTGCCAGCCGAACCCGGTCTGCCTCTCCAGGAAGACCCCGGTCAGCGCGGGGCCCCCGCCCTTCTCGCGGCGTTCGGCCAGGGCGATGGCCAGGCCGAGGTTGGAGGGGCCGAAGCCGACGCCGACCAGGTCGTGGACGGTGGCGGGGGTGTGGTCCGCGGCGGGCAGCGCGGTCCCTTCGTTGTGGTCGGTCACGTCAGGCTCCGGGGCTCACGGGGGTGCCGCGCAGGGCGGCGAGGGCATGGTCGGCGGCGAGCACGGACGCGCACCGTCCGGCGGCGTAGTGCAGCGCGGAACGGTGGTGCTCGGCGCTGAAGTCGGCGACGGCGTCGGCGACCAGGAACGGCTGGATGTCGCGCATGAAGGCGTCCGCGGCGGTGAGCTGGCACCCGATGTGCGCGTAGACGCCGGTGACGACGATCTGGTCGCGGCCGAGAGCGGCCATGCGCTCGGCCAGGTCGGTCTGGGCGAAGGCGCTGTACCGCCACTTGGTGAGCAGGACGTCCTCGCCGTCGGGTGCCAGGTCGGGGTCGATGTCGGTGTGCTCGGAGACCGCCTTCATGCCCGCCCCCCAGAAGTCGCGTTCGAGCCCGCGCTGGTGCGGGGTCATGTCCCCGGGCTTGGCGGTGTAGAACACGGGGGCGCCCGCTTCGCGGCAGGCCTCGCGCAGGGCGGCGATGTTGCGCCGCACCCCCGAGACCGGTTCGCGGTCCGGCTCGTAGGGGCTGAGGAAGTACCGCTGCATGTCGTGGACGAGCAGGACGGCGCGGGCGGGGTCGAGGGTCCAGGCCGCCTTGTTCTCGGGGAGCTCGTCCCCGGTGGGCAGCGGGTAGGGCGCGATGGTGGGCAGTGCCATCAGTGGTCCAATCGGGGTGGGGTGAGGGCACCGCGCAGGTCGCGCTTGGAGACCTTGCCGACGGCGGTGGAGGGGAAGCGCTCCACGAACTCCACCCGGTCGGGGATCTTGTGGGCGGCGAGTCCGCGTTCGCGCAGGAAGCGCAGGAGTCCGGCTCGGGTGGGCGCCTCACCGCGGGGGATGACGTAGGCGCAGGCGCGCTCGCCGAGGAAGGCGTCGGGGACGGCGACCAGGGAGGCGTCGTGCACGGCCGGGTGGGCGAGGATGTGGTTCTCGACCTCCTGGGCGCCGATCTTCTCCCCTCCCCGGTTGATCTGGTCCTTGGCGCGCCCTGAGACGGTGAGGTGGCCCGAGGGGTGGCGGACGACGATGTCGCCGGTGCGGAAGAAGCCGTCGGGGGTGAAGGCGGTGGCGTTGTGGGCGTCCGCCCGGTAGTAGCCGCGGATGGTGTAGGGCCCGCGGGTGAGGAGGTGGCCGGGTTCGCCGTCGGGGACGGGCCGGTCCTCGTCGTCGACGACGGCGACCTCGTCGTGGTCGCTCATGGGTCGGCCCTGCGTGGTGATGACCAGCTCGGGAGGGTCGTCCAGGCGTGTGTAGTTGACCAGCCCCTCCGCCATGCCGAACACCTGTTGGAGTGCGCAGCCCAGGACGGGGGCGACCCGCCGGGCGGCCTCCTCGCCGAAGGTGGCGCCGCCGACCTGGAGGACCTCCAGGGAGGACAGGTCGCGGTCCTTCTGCGATCCGTGCTCCACCGCGTCGAGCCACAGCATGGCCACGGGCGGGACCACGGAGGTGAGGGTGACCCGTTCGGACTCGACGAGCGCGAGGGCGGTGGCGGGGCTCGGGTCGGGGGCCAGGACCACGGTGCCGCCCGCGTGGAACACGCCCAGGAACCCCGGGGAGCTCATGGGGAAGTTGTGGGTGGCGGGCAGGACTGCGAGGTAGACGGTGTCGGGCCCCAGTCCGCAGATGTCGGCGCTGGCCCGGACCGAGTACAGGTAGTCGTCGTGGGTCCGCGGGATGAGTTTGGGAAGACCGGTGGTTCCGCCGGAGAGCTGGAAGAACGCCACGGACCCGGGGTGGGGTTCGGCGAGGGTGCCGGGGTCGGGTGCGGTGCGCAGGGAGTCGAGGGGTACGAAGCCCGGGGTCCCGCCAGGGTCGCCCGCCACGACGACGTGCGCGAGGCCGGGGACGGCGTCGCGCACCTCGGCGGCCATGGGCCGGTAGTCGAAACCGCCGTGGGTGTCGGCGACCAGCAGCGCGACGGCGCCGGTGGTCGCGGCCATGTGCGTGATCTCGCTGCGCCGGTGGGCGGGGAGCGCGTACACGGGCAGCGCGCCCAGGCGGAAGAGGGCGAAGACGGCCTCGACGAGCACGGCGGTGTTGGGCAGGTGCACGACGACGCGGTCGCCCTCGGCCACGCCCAGCCGTGCCAGGCCGGCGGCCAGGGCGTCGGCCCGGGTGTCCAGGTCGGCGTAGGTCCAGCGGGTGGTCCCGGCGACGACGGCGGTGCGGTCGGCGAAGCGGCGGGCCCGGTCGCGCAGGAACGCGCCGAAGGTCTCGCCCGTCCAGTACCCGGCCTCGCGGTAGGCAGCGGAGAACTCCTCGGGGTAGGGGGTCCATCCGTCGAGCGGGGGCTCCGCGGCGGTGGGCGCGGGGTTCGCGGAGGGGGTTCCCGGCCCGACCCTGGTGCTGTGCGGCGCCGACGTGGGGGCGTCGTTCTCGTGGGGCATCTCAGACCGCCCGGTCCACGCCGAGGGCGAGCAGGAGGGTGCGCAGCTTGGCGGAGGTCTCGGCGAGTTCGGCCCCGGGGTCGGACTCGGGCATGATGCCGCCGCCCGCGAACAGGTCGAGGGCGTGTCCGGCCACGTCCGCGCAGCGGATCGTCACCACCCACTCTCCGTCTCCGGCGGCGTCGCTGTAGCCGACGGCGCCGGTGTAGAAGCCGCGGTCGAAGGACTCGATCGCGCCGATGGTGTCGAAGGCCTGCCGGGTGGGGACGCCGCAGACCGCCGGTGTGGGATGCAGTGCGGCCGCGAGCAGGTGGGCGGGGGTGTCGGGGTCCTCCAGCTCGCCGTCGACGCGGGTGGACAGGTGCCACATCGTCGCGGTCCTGAGGAGTTCGGGCTCGGCCGGGACTGTCAGCGAGCGGCAGTACGGCCCCAGGGCGTCGGCGACCGCCTCGACGACGAGGGCGTGCTCCTTGTGGTCCTTGGCGGAGGTGAGCAGGGCGACGGCGTTGCGCTGGTCCTTGGTGGGGTCGGCGCTGCGCCGCGCGGACCCGGCGAGGGGGTTGGAGGCCACGCGGCGTCCGCGCTTGGAGACGAGGAGTTCGGGGCTGGCGCCGATGAGTGAGCGCACACCGTCCCCGCGTGTGGGGAGGTTGACCCCGAACCCGAACGCCTGGGGGTCGCGCCGGACCAGGTTGGCCAGGACGGTGGCGACGTCCACCTCCTCGGTGCTCTCCAGGCGCAGGCTCCGGGCCAGGACGACCTTGCGCAGTTCGTCGCCGGAACCGGCGAGGACCTTGAGGGCGCGTTCGACTGCGGCGGTGTGCTCGGCCGGTGCGGGGACGGGGGTGATCGTCCACCGGCCGTGGAGGGCCTTCCAGCCGTGCGGGCGCTCCGCCGACCGGGTCGGCGGCGGCGCGGTCCGCACCGTCTCGGGGACGACCAGGTGGGCTGGGCGGGCGGTGTCGAAGGGGATGGCGCCCATCGCGACGGCGGGTGCGGGGGCCTGACCGGCCTGCGCGCCGACCCTGGACTGTGCCTGCCCTGCGGCCGCGAGCGCCTCGGGGAGCGCGTCGAGGCTGTCCACCGTGGCCAGGGATCCGGTGCCGTGCAGGCTGAGGGTGGCCGAGGAGAAGAACGAGTCCCCCGGGCGGTAGGCGCCGAGGAGGTCGTCCGCCGTCGTGGCGGGGTCGGCGACGCGCTGTTCGGGCATGGGGTGTTGGCCTTTCTGTGTCGGGCACGCGAGGGGGCCGACCGGGTGGGGCCGGGGAGAGCAGGGGGTTCAGCGGAGTGTGGCGCCGCCGTCCACGTACAGCTCGTGCATGGTGATGTGGCGGGCCGCGTCGGAGGCGAGGAAGCGCACGGCCTCGGCGACGTCCTCGACCCGGGCGACGCGCCCGAGGGGGATGCCGACCTTGAAGGCGGCGGGATCGCCCGCGACGAGCGGCCCGTATCCCGTTCCGGCGGTCATGTGCTGGAGCATGGGGGTGTCGGTGGAGCCGGGGGAGACGACGTTGCAGCGGACTCCGCTGGGTGCCAGTTCGAGGCCGAGGGACTTGGTGAGGGCGACGGCCGCGGCCTTGGAGGCGGCGTAGGCGGCCATGTTGGCGCGGGGTACCCCCGCGGCGTTGGAGGCGACGGTCACCAGGGCGCCCCGGCCGCGCGGTCCCATGCGGCGGGCCGCGGCGCGGCTGACCGCGAAGACCCCGGTGGCGTTGACCGCGAGCATGCGGTCCCATTCCTGGTCGGTGCATGCGGCGACGGGTCCGGTGGCCAGGACCCCTGCGGCGTTGACCACGAGGGTGACGGGCCCCAGTGCGGCCTCGGCGTCGTCGAAGAGGGTGTCGACCGCGGCGCTGTCGGTGACGTCGGCGGCGAGGGCGAGGGCCTTGTGCCCGTCGGACTCCAGTGCGCGCACCGTCTCGGCGAGGCCGCGTCTGTCGATGTCGACGGCAGCGATCCGGGCCCCGTGGGCGGCGAGGTCGGCCGCCACAGCGCGGCCGACGCCGCTTGCGGCTCCGGTGACCACGGCGACCGCGCCGTCGATGTCGTTCACGTGTCTCCTCCACATCACTGACCAGGATTTTTTAGGCAAGCCTTGCCCCAAAATTTCGCGGCAAGTCTCCGGCCGGTCACAGGTGGATGTCAACAGTCGGTTGAAAGAGATGTGAGTCACACTCAGTGGGCGGGCGGTGACGTGGAGCGAAGGGCGCCGGACGCCGGACAAACGCCCGAAATCTCGGGTTTTTGCAGTTCAGACGCGTCGGGGGAGGCTCCCGTCAACGGCGCGGGGCACCCGTCCGGGTGGGCCCTTCACACGGATTTCACATCCTCGAAGTGTGGCGGGGGTGAGGTGGTTGTCACCGTCGCGAACACCCCGCCCGGCCGGACCCGATCCTCGACCTGGTGGCCTGCCTGCACGGTCCGCCCGACGGAGACCCGGCGGCGGACGTTTCATAACATGTCCTAGCCTGGAGGCACATCCCGGACCGCAGCTCCGGGGTTCGCCGTGTCCAGCGAGAACGAGCCCGAGGAACAACGTGAACATCAGTCCCCGCCTCACAGCGATCGTCTTCCGCGTGGTGGCGATCTTCGAGGCCTTCACCTGGGCCGGCCTCCTCGTCGGCATGGGGTTCAAGTACCTCGGCAACGGCAGCGAGCTGGGCGTGCAGATCTTCGGCCCCCTGCACGGCGGGGCGTTCATGGTCTACGTGGCCGTCACCGTCGCCGCCGCGCTCCACCTGCGCTGGGGCGTGTGGCCGGCCCTGGTGGCCCTGGCCGCGTCCGTGCCTCCCCTGGGCACGCTCCTGGCCGACTGGTGGCTGCACCGCAGCGGGCGCCTGACCGCCACGGCGGAGAAGCGGAACCGGAGTCCCGAGCCCGTCGCCTGAGACGGCACCGGCTCCACGGGTCGATCAGGCACACGTCCGCCGACTTGTCGAGTCCGCGC